>JASLWR010000071.1 GCA_030740765.1 Thermoplasmatota archaeon | reverse complement strand
CCGGACCTAGCCCCGGAAACAGAATACCATTTCCAGATAGGTTTTTCCGATCCAGATGATAATTCATTATCATACGGTGCAAGAGGTACATTCTCAACTCAAAATGTAGATGAGCGTAAGAGTGATGATATAGCGGTCCCTGTTTCTGAAGATAAAAACACAATACCTATGAGAACAATTCTCCTTATGTCATTGATTATTATAATAATTATTAGTTTTATCACTCTGCTTATTTTCTTTAATAAACGAAATCAGAAAAATGATTACGATGATGAAGATCCTTTAGGAAGGATTAGGCTGTAAATAAGATATTCGGTTTTCTCTTTTTACTAATTTATATATACCCCTCTTCTCGGAGTTTAGCAATCACTTTCCGTGCGCTTTCTTCAACGGTTTCTTCGTGAGTGTGCAGTACAATATCAGGATTGGGAGGTTCCTCGTAGGGGTCATCGATTCCGGTAAAATCTTTTATAATTCCATCACGAGCAAGCTTGTAGATTCCCTTTACGTCCCGCTGCTCGCAAACATCGAGGGGGCAATGTACGAATGTCTCCAACATTTTCCCGATCTCCTTTTTGGATTGTTCCCGTCGCGCAATATAGGGTGATACGAACGAGAGTAATACAATAACTCCGTTACGGGTGAGAAGCTTGGCCACGAAGGTTACCCTCATGATATTTTGATTCCGGTCCTCCTTGCTGAAGCCCAGATCCGAGGTAAGTGATTTCCGTACGATATCCCCATCAAGACGCTCAACATTAACATCGTATTCTGTCAATAGTATATCCCTTACCCTATCCGCTGCGACGGTCTTTCCGGAACAGGGCAATCCCGTGAACCATACAGTTACACCATTTTCATTCTTCATTTTTTTTCCTCCGGACTATTCATTGATTATGATAAATCATTTAAGTAATTCTAGTGAAATTAAATTCAATATTGGCTCAAATCTAGAGTTGTCTATCACTGAACCCACCACATCCACCTTGCCGCCAGCTGATTGGTCCTGATCTTGTATCAAACCAATAAGCGGACGTAGGTCTTTCCTTTTTGATCGGAGATACAGCTGGGTCTTCCCGTGGAAAAGACCACTGTTTACCACCATCACTTCACCATCCGGATTGGCGTTAGAAAATCTACGGGTAAGGGCGGAAATAATATGGTATTCCGTGTCTATTTCGGACAATAAATATCCATCCTTTTTTTTCAAGCCCCTGGAAAAATATTTTCGTATCTGATTTTCAATGTCTTTCGAAAAAGATTTTAGAGATTCGTTTTTCATAACCGTTTCAGCCAGTTCATTATCACTTTTATCCATGAGCAGCATTGGCAATTTCATCAATTCTTCCCTTCGACCGCTCTTGTAACAAGAATCAAGGAGGTCCACTATCATCGATACGTCATCGATTGTAAATCCCGTTATTTCAAGGTGTTTTGAGAACATCGGCCATACATCGGTGTACTTTTCAATATTCCGACCTTTATCCCCTACAAGACCCAGAGCACTTAACAGGTCAGGTTTACGCCCGAAATAATCATTGAGAACATAAGTGTTCGAGGGCCAATCTTCATCTCGCAGTGAACAATAATTAATGAAAAATATCCCGTCTTCTTCAACGATGGGTCTCGTATGATGATCGAACATCACAATATCGACGCCCAATCCATCCCTTAAGGCAATTAAATTATCAAGAGGAATACTGATGTCCGCCGTAATGAGGATATCCGGAGCCTCCCGAGCATTTTTTTCGATCCAATCATTTCTCATTTCAAACTCACCAAGGACCGGGACCTCATTTTTTATTTCATCCACACCCTGCTTCTTCATTTCTTCCATCAATATAGCAGCCGATGCGATACCATCGGCATCCCAGTGGTGTAAAAGAAGAACCCTTTTACCACCGATGATAGATGAAAACGTGTTCCGGTCGATCATGGACGTCCCCGATTAATTATTCGACAAAAGGTTTTTTCGATCTCAGGATAACGTCAACGACCTCGGGGCGCATCATCAGCTCATCCGGACGCTTCCCATCGATCAATAATTTCCTCATTTTCGTCCCGGCAAAATTTATTATATGTTCTCCTTCGTGGGGACAGATGCAATCGTTAGCAACCCCACCGCATTTTTTGCAGTGGAAAAATGATCGGAAAAAGAATGGTTTTATTCCAAGGTCGGGAAATTTATCAAATATTTTGTGAGCATCGAAAGGGCCGTAATAATTACCAACCCCTGCATGATCTCTACCGATAATAATGTGGGTGCATCCATAATTCTTCCTGATTATAGCGTGGAATATGGCTTCCCGGGGGCCTGCATACCTCATTTCAAAGGGTAGAATGCTCATGGCAACCCTATCCTTCGGATAATAATGATGGATCAATTCTCGATATGTATCGATTATCACATCATCCGTGAAATCGCCAGCCTTTTTCTTTCCGATCACTGGATTGATGAAAAGACCATCCGTGAAAGTCAGGGCGGCTTTCTGAACATACTCGTGGCCATTGTGGGGTGCATTTCTTGTCTGAAATGAAACCACGGTTTTCCATCCGTTCTCCCTGAACAGAGCACGGGTTTCCCTCGGTCTAAGATTCAGCTCTTTGAAAACGCTATTGAGAGGTTGGATCATCTCAATGTCGCCACCGAGAAAGACGTTACCCATATTCCTGGTTTTTGCAACACCCGGGTGTTTGGAGTCTGTGGTTAGAAATATTTTGTGGCATAGTTCATCCTTGTCGATGGAATATTTTTCCCTGATCTCCATCAATGCACTTGGAGCTCCCCCCCCATCGGTGAGCATCACAATGTCTCCTTCGTGTACATCTTTTGCATGGTTATCGGGAATATCAAGAAGTATCGGTATCGTCCACGGCTCGGAGCTGGCAAGATGCATATCGTCCATTACGCCTCTCAGATCCTTTAAGCCCATAAAACCCTTAAGCGGAGAGAACGTACCGTAGCAAATGTTTTCAATGTCCTTTATAGTCTCGTCACTAACTTGAATTTTATAATAATCATTTATTGAATTCAAAACTGCAGTTCTTTTCGGTTCATTCATCACCCTTTCCATCAATTTATTGCTATTGTAAACAGTCATCTTACATCACCATTTTCTTCAGAATATTAATACCCCCAATATGATTGGCTCCGCCCAATTCCTTAGGAAATTACATTTATATATCCCATTATGTTAATGAAAAACCGATACGGGGAAGTATGTTAGGATAGTCCCGATAGGATTACATTATCTTTCGGTTTCAATTAACTATTAACGGCAGTGATCGGTATTATCGGTTGTGCTTAAGAAAACAATGCTATTTTAAGATAACCAGCGCGTTATCACTAATCGAATTCAAACCCTTCGAAGTATTTTATTTTCGAGATGTGACCCCAATAAATTAATATCATATTTTACTAATTAGCGTTACTGACCTGGACGTCCAATGGACACTATTGCTTCAAATTCAGGTTAAAGTTATTCCATCGAGGACAGTAACAGGGGACCGTTCAAATGGGAATCTTCAGCGCTCTACGTAGATGGCTTTTCAGGCTATTCAAGAAGAAAAGTCTGAAGATCGGTTTATACGGCGCCCCAAATGCTGGTAAAACGACGCTTGCCAATCGAATATCCATGGACTGGACGAAGGAAGCCATGGGTCTCACGTCACCCATACCGCACGAGACCCACGAGGTTATTCAGAAAAGAGTCGAAATATCCTTGGGTAAGAAAAAGATAACTTTCGATATTTTTGATACACCCGGTGTGGCTACGAAAGTGGATTTTCACAATTTTGTAGAAGAACACGGAATGGACGAGGCGGAAGGAAAGCGCAGGGCGAAGGAGGGAACCGAAGGAGTAATTGAGGCCATTGAATGGCTCGATAAGATGGATGGTATATTGCTAATAATGGACTCGACACTGGATCCATTCAACCAGGTGAATGTTACTTTGCTTGGAAACTGCAAGGCAAGATCACTCCCGGTGATCATTGTGGCCAATAAGGTCGATCTTGAAGGTGCTGCACCTGACAAAATAAAGAAAGGATTTGATGAAGATTTAATGGTGGCGATATCTGCTCTTACCGGAAAAAATATGAAAGGTCTATACAAGGCCATGATTAAAAAATTCCAATAATATTAGAAAAAATCGACGTGTGAAACAATGCCGGATGAAACAGAGGGCATCATGATAAATCTTATCTCGCTTGAGAAATTGAGCGACATGAGCCCTGAGGAGAGAATTAGATTCATTGTGGATGAGGTCAAGCTTGGCAAGGTATTGGTTCTAGAAAGAGGGTTGACAGCAGTTGAAGAAATGGAGCTAATAAAGATAACCATGGCGGAGATAGACAACCAATCATTTGTCGGTGTTGAAACCCCAGGGTTTTCCATCTCGGCAAAAAAACGATCCTTCTTTAACAGGATGCTGCGGAGAAAAAATCCACCGCGGATGATGGTTGTGGGTCCCGCTCATTTACTCAAGACCATCAGAAAGGATGGTAAAGTGGTTCAAGCCATGCTCTTGACAAAAGATAATCTCAGGCCGATGCGCGAGGAAGAGGTGGAAGGAACCACGGAGATCAAGATCGATGAGACCATGGAAGAGATCCCATTTTCCGAGCCACCTCCCGTTGGAGATGAAATCCGGGTATCCGCACCGAATGGTGTGGAACCACCTCCTCCACCAGAAGATTTTAGAAAAATCCATTTGGATGATTCTCAAATAGAAATGAAAAAGGAAATGTCGTCCGAAGAGGTCGAGAACTGAAGAGGCTGGGATCAATGTATCATCAATGCCTTATTTGCGGTGCTGTTTACACCAGGGGGTCTCCCGAAATATTCGAGGGCTGCAGCAGGTGCGGTAAAGCGAAATTCTCTTTCACAAGAAATCCACTTCCTGAAGGCGAACTGCTAGAATTGAAAAAAGAGGCCCACGACGACCTCGGGATCCTGATGAAAGAGATATTCAACCGTAATCTTAATGTTTCCGAATTATCAAGTGACGAGTCGAAGATGATCGGAGAAGAGGCCAAGGGGTGGGTGAAAGTAAAGATGGAAGACGTCCCCGGAATTGAAGAAAAGGCCGTTCATATCGAACAAACTGCCACATCTGTCAGACCTCGAATCAATATGGATGATGCTCCCGAGGGAGAGGGGATCTCGGAAATGGATACAATGAAGGACCTGTATCCCAGGGAAAAAGTATCTTCAGGGAAACCGGAAATCACGTTGCAAGAAAGTAGGAGAAAACCAATCTGGGGAAAGAAGGTCCATATGGCCCCGGAATCGGTGGAAGTTATTCGGGAAACGGAATATGGTGTTTACGAGATAGACCTCAGTAGAATGCTTGACAATATGCTTGCGAAAACCCCTGTTGTGATGATGGAGAGCGGAGTATACCTGATAAAGCTTGACTAACTATCATTCCGATTTCGCCAGTGCATTTTTCAACCTGTCTATGGCTTTTACAGGAGATGGATCGATTTCCCTTGCACTTGCGAGATAAAGGGATAGTATATCTCCCATATATAGACCTGTCATCAATGCTTGAGCGGTATTCTGCCCTGGAAGTGACAATACAGTACTGGGAACGTTCCTGGCACGGATAAGTTCACTGGATAATTCTATACGTTTTGCTATCCTCTGCTCGATATTTTGGTGGGAGAGAAACACCAAATAATAATTATTGAAAAGCGGGTCGTCACACCATCCTACCAGCTCGTTATGGTTCATCTCCGGAATGGTTCCCCAATGTGCAAGCATCTTGCTGTTCTCGTTTATCTGGCACATCCATCTTCTTGCAGCCGGTGCCAGTTCTGGCGGCGAATATACTATTAGTAATCTTTCTTGCATGTCACAGGCGATATTTTTTAAAATTGATTCAGAACCTGACAGATATAAATTTCGGATATCCTCCAATAAGGGAATAAACTCTTCAGCCATCTCATCGGGGGGTGTTCGTGAAAGACCCAGGATACTCAATACCTTTAGGACGGGTATCACCAGATAACCCACGGCGGTCCTTGGCGGCCACCCTTTTGGAATCATTTGGTGGTCGAGTTGCTTATCGTTGCAGATCTCCATCAACCCACCTCCGGACGAAATAGCGAAAATACCCGAATTTCGGGTGATGCCCTCCATCATACATGATATCGTTTCTTCGGTGTTGCCAGAATAGCTTACAAGAATCAGCAGGGTTCCCTTTCCGACATACTCCGGTAGATGATAGTTCCTCACCACGGAAAAAGGAACCAGGAGTTCTCGGGATAGAAGGGAAGCAACGATGTCTCCGGTAATGGCCGAACCACCCATACCGCATAACACGACGTTCGTGAATTTTCTCTCCAATAAATTTTTCGACAATCTCATTTCCGAACAAATCTTAATGGCTTCTCGGATCTGGTCCGGTAATGCCGTTACGCGTTCCAACATTCCATCTGGATCGTTTTTTATTAATGTTTCCTGCATGATAATCCCCAAAATTGAGCTTGTTACATTATTTCAGGAGTCCCTTTATAACATTTCGGGAAAAATATTTTAATTTGCCGATATGCCTTGCTTAGAAAAACCATAATTCACCAATATTTTTTTTTACCAAAAGTCCCATTAGTGGAAATCTTCCCAGAAATGGTGATATGATGAACTTTGAGCTGACCCCATACCAGAAGATGATTCGGAAAGTGGTCCGTGATTTTGCAGAGACGGAGATCAAACCCATAGCTGCAGAGTTCGACGAACTACAAAAATTCCCCTGGGATACTGTAAAAAAGATGGGAAAACTCGGCTTGCTGGGCATAATATTTCCAGAAAAATACGGTGGTGCGGGAGCTGATTATATCAGTTACGCCATTGGCGTTGAGGAACTTGCAAGGGTATGCGGGTCACACGGCATCACTATGGCCGCCCACGTATCACTCTGCTCGAATCACATATACATGTGCGGGACCGAAGAACAGAAAATGAAGTATCTGGTACCTCTCGCAAAGGGGGAGAAGATCGGAGCCTGGGGTCTCACCGAACCCTCTGCCGGGAGCGACGCCGGCGGTACGAAGACAACAGCGGTTCTCGATGGTGACGAGTGGGTGCTGAACGGTTCTAAAATATTCATTACACATGGCAGTGTTGGAGATATCGCCATAGCATTGGCCATTACCGACAAATCAAAGGGTCACCGCGGAATAAGCTCGTTCATAGTGGAGAAGGGAACCGAAGGATTCACTGCTGGAACAAAGGAGAACAAGCTTGGTCTGCGTGCCAGCGATACAGCTGAGATGGTCTACCAGAACTGCCGAATTCCGAAAGAGAACCTTCTCGGGAATCCAGGAGACGGCTTCGTTGATGCTCTAAGAGTTCTCGATGGGGGCCGGATAAGCATAGGTGCACTGGGTCTCGGGATAGCGCAAGGCGCTTTCGAGGAAAGTGTCAAGTACGCAAAGGAGCGGGAGCAGTTCGGAAAACCCATTGCAAGCTTCCAATCCGTACAGAACATGCTGGCTGACATGGCAATGGAGATCGATGCAGCAAGATTCCTGTTGTACAGAGCGGCTTACTGGAAAAGCAAGGGGAAAAAGGTGACCCGAGAGGGAGCAATGGCGAAATTATACTGCTCGGAAGTGGCCATGAGGACCACCACCAAGGCCATACAGATACACGGGGGATACGGGTACACGAAAGATTATCCGGTGGAACGATTTTTCAGGGACGCGAAATTGTGCGAGATCGGCGAAGGGACCTCTGAGATACAGCGCTTGGTGATCGCAAGAGAGATAATAAGGGGTAGCGTTGCACCGTAAAAGAATTTTTTTTAATGGGTTGGAATCATAGAAAAAAAGCAGGGATAGCCAAGCTTGGCCAACGGCGCAGGACTTAAGATCGTAGTCTAAAAAGGGTGTACTGCGCTAGGACATCCTGTCCTTAGTGGTTCGTGGGTTCGAATCCCACTCCCTGCACCATTTTTTCCGTGGGGAAAAAATTGGGCAGGGGTAGATGCATCCGAAGGTATTATTGCCGAGGATGCATCGGAGCGAAGCGGGAACATGCACTTTTTTTACGGAATGGGGTTAAACAGGGAAGAAAAGCTACGCTGAAGAACTGGTATATCTACTAAAACAAAAAATAATAAAGAAGAAAAAAGGACAGATCGCTCCTAACCAGTCCGTTCTACAATAATAAATCAGCCTTTTAAAACTATCTCGATGTTGACCCCGTCGGGAACCTGAATTCTCATCAGCTGCCTTAGAGCCCTTTCGTCGGCATCCAGGTCAATGAGCCTCTTGTGAATACGCATGGTCCAATGTTCATACGTTTCACACCCTTCCCCGTCAGGGCTTTTCCTGCAGGGTACCACGAGTTTTTTCGTGGGAAGCGGGATGGGCCCGCTTATGTGAACACCTGTTTTAACAGAAATTTCCTTTATCTGATTGCAAACATCATCCACGTGTTGTGGATCCGTTCCCGATAATGATATTCTTGCTTTAGCAACCATGCGTACCCTCTACTGAAATAAAATCGAAAAACTTCAGGTTTCGAGTTTTTCCAAAATCTTGATGCAGACGCCTGCTGCTACGGTCTGCCCCATATCCCTGATGGCAAAGCTCGAAAGTTGTTTTACCTTCTGCTGTTCCTCTATTACCATGGGCCTTGTTGGAGTGATCTCGACGATGGCTGCCTGACCGGTCTTGAGGAAGTCCGGGTTCTCCTCTGCCACAGCGCCGGTTCTCGGGTCCAGTCTTGCGAGCAGTTTTGAGAATCTGCACGCGATCTGGCAGGTATGGGCGTGAAACACCGGAGTATACCCTTCGGTTATCACGTTGGGATGGTTGATGACCATCACCTGTGCCTTGAACTTCTTGGCCACACTTGGAGGGTTGTCTATTGGACCTGCAACGTCACCGCGGCGAATATCCTTCTTACCGATTCCACGAAGGTTGAAGCCAACGTTATCCCCTACATGCGCCTCGTCCACCATTTCGTGATGCATCTCGATGCTTCTAACCTCTCCCACGACACCACCGTATCGCCTTGAAGGAACGATGGATACCTTGTCGCCCGGTCTAAGCATTCCGGTCTCGATCCTACCCACGGGAACCGCACCTACGCCGGTGATATTGTAAACATCCTGTACAGGCAACCGGAGAGGCATGTTGTCCAACGGTTGTGGCGGTTTCAGGCTGTCCAGTGACTTCAGAAAAGTCCCTTCGGCCCATCCGATATTTTCCGACGGCCCAGCGACGTTGTCTCCCTTCAGCGCTGATACTGGGACTATGGTCACCGTATCCGGTCTGTAGCCCACCATGGGAAGCATTTTCTTCAGTTCACCGGATACCTTCTGAAATACTTTCTCATCATAAGGTGACGAGGTGGCATCCATTTTGTTGATGGCAATGATAAGTTGACCGACACCCAGCACCTTGGCGAGCCACAAGTGCTCCTTGGTCTGTGCCATGATCCCTTCCGGGCCGGCCACGACGAGAACACCGGCATCCGCCTGGGATGTGCCGGTTATCATATTCTTCACGAAATCTCGGTGACCCGGTGCGTCGATGATGGTGAAATAGTATTTGTCCGTATCGAATCTCTTGTGTGCCACGTCAATGGTCACACCGCGCTCTCTTTCTTCTTTTAAACCATCCATTACGTATGCGAATTCGAATCCTGGCTTTCCCCGTTCTGTCGCTTCTTTTCTGTATTTTTCTATAAGATGGGGTGATATGCTTCCGGAATCCAGAAGAAGTCTCCCAACTAGTGTGGATTTTCCGTGGTCAACGTGGCCTATGAAGACCAGATTGATATGTGGTTTTTCTCCCATAATAACTACCTCAGTAATTTTCGGCCGGTAAATAGCATTACCGTTTATATAACTTTTTATATCGATTGAATTATTGTTCGTGCCAGTTAACAGGATCGTCAATTTTCAGATCAGCTACCGTAGTAAGAGGGTGAAGGCGGCTGTGGCTTAAGTCCCTTGCGGGTCCTGATGGCTGTGGTGATCTCTTCCTGAAGATGGAAAGGTAGGCTCTCAAATCCCTTGAACTCTGTGGTCCACAATGCCCTCCCCTGAGTGGCACTCCTTACCGAGGAGGAGAAACCGAACATCTCAGCCACAGGCGCACTTGCTTTAATAATAGTCATATCTCCTTCCGTATTCATTTCCAGGATATTAGCTCTTCTCTGCCCCAGTTCCTTCGACATTGCACCCATGTAATCCTGAGGTGCGGTTATGTATGCATCGACTATGGGTTCTGTCAGCATGGTCCCCACGGTCATCATTGCGCCGTAGATAGCTGAACGGACCGCTGGTATGATCTGTGCTGGCCCGCGGTGAATGGCATCCTCGTGCAGGTTGGCATCCATGAGACGGACCTTTACGCCATTGACTATTTCTCTCGACAATGGACCTAATGCCATAGCCTCCTTGAATGCATCGATGATCAGTTCCTTCGTTTCGTGCAAATACTGAACACCTCTTGACGCATTGACAAGAATATTATTTCCGAATACCGCATAGGCACCCTTCGCTTCGGTCTTCGGCACACCCATCTTTACAAGTTCCTTGGAAACTTTCTTGGTCTTCAGCTTGCCCTGGGGCAGATCCCCGTTCTTGATGGCTTTGTACACCTCGTCCTCTATCGGAAGAACCTCAATATAGAACTTGTTATGCTTGTTGGGTGATTTCCCCTCGAACTGGGGACTTAGTTTGGTAACCGTTTCCCTGTATACCACTATGGGTTCCGAGGTGATTATTGGAATTCCTTGTTCATTCACGATGCGGTATTCTGTGATCTCAAGATGCAGCTCACCCATACCGGAAAGCAGGTGCTCCCCGGTCTCCTGGTTGATCTCCACCTGCAGTGAAGGATCGGCCTTGGCCAGGCTTCGGAGCACATCGATGAGTTTTGGGAGGTCCTTCATCTGCTTTGCTTCGATAGCAACCGTAACCACCGGTTCGGATACGTGGACAATACGCTCAAAGGGGATCATATCTTCGGCTGTAGCCACGGTTGAACCTGCAATGGCCTGTTTCAGACCGCTTACCCCAATAATGTTTCCTGCAGAGGCTTCCGGCACAGTGATACGGTCGGAACCCACGAAAACGCTGACCAGTTGTACTCGGGACATACCTGGCATTCCCATGGTGTATAAAGTGTCTCCTCTCTTGATCGTCCCCGAGAAAAGGCGGCCGGTTGCGATCTCCCCAGCGTGTTTGTCCATTACGATCTTGGTGATCATCAGAACGGTCTCTCCACTCTCCTTGCAATGGAACATAGTTTGTCCGACTTCAGAATCCAAATCTCCTTTCCAGATCTTTGGTATCCTCTCTTTCTGTGCCACCAGGGGCGAGGGAAGATGTTTAATGATCATATTAAGCAAGACTTCGTGAACAGGGGCCTTTTTCGCCAGAGCCCGCTGATCGTTCTTTGCGCAATAATTATAGATATCCTTGAAGCTGATCCCGGTCTGTTTCATGTAAGGGACTGATATGGCCCAGTTGTAATAAGCTGAACCGAAGGCCACCGCACCATCTTCCACCTTCATCATCCAATCGGCCTTATGTTCCTTGGGCACGTTCTTCGAGATAAGAGAATTCACCTGGCTGATGATCTTAATGAAGCGGGATTGCATCTCCTGCTCTGAAACCTTCAATTCGTTTATCAATCGATCCACCTTGTTGATGAACAGAACCGGTTTGACCCTTTCCCTGAGTGCCTGACGGACCACTGTTTCGGTCTGGGGCATGGCACCCTCAACGGCACACGCCACAATTACGCACCCGTCCACAGCTCTCATTGCTCTGGTCACGTCACCGCCAAAATCCACGTGACCCGGCGTATCGATCAGGTTAATGAGATACTCGTTCTTGTCGAACTCATGGACCATTGAGACATTGGCGGCGTTGATAGTGATTCCCCTTGCCTGTTCCTGTTCATCGAAATCCAGGAGCAATTGCTTTCCAGCCAGATCTTCGGACATCATTCCCGCACCGGCAATAAGATTATCACTCAGGGTAGTTTTACCGTGGTCGATGTGCGCGGCGATACCAATGTTCCTAATGAATTTCGGGGTTTTCATGATTAGTTGTGCCTTTTTTACGTTATCTTCCTTTCGTCCCATTTCATCACCTGTGGGTCTGCCTTATCTATAATAAATAATATAGTAATATAAAAAAAAATTGGAAAGTAAAAATTAATTTATCCAACCTCTTACGTTTCTCTACCTGGCCGATCCCGCTATCCTCTCGTATTCGTTTTTCTTCGACACGGCAAAGGATGTGGTATCATTCTTCGAGGCCTTGAGAATCTCCCCCGCAAGACACTCTGAAGCGGATTTCTTATTCTTCACAGTGGCTGAAACCGCGCCCTTCGAGATATTTCTGAGACTTACGTCCAATCTTCGTGATGGTGAAGAGTCCACCGCTTTCGGAATGGATATGCCACCAAATCTCAATCGGGTCGCTTCCTCTCTCGGGGCAGAGTTTTCGATAGCCACTACCAATACCTGAATGGGATTGGATTTCGTTCTGGAGTTTATTATGGAAAATGCATCCCTAACAACCCTGTATGCTTTCGATTTTTTTCCGGTATAATGCTGGCTCCTCATCACATTGTTGATGAGTCTTTCGACTATGGAGACCTTTTCCTTTCCAAAACGCTTGTTGGCGAATCTGGCACTGCCGTGAAGCACTGCCGTGGGTTTAAGATTAATATACCTCTTCAGGCTCGGATCCTCAACCACCACTTCAGTGAGGTCCCATTTCCCGAAAACAAGGTAGTTTGCATCTATTTCATCGCTTGCTGTGTCGTTTCCCTCTTTTTTTGAAGCCATATCCTTACCTGCCGCTTCGAATACTTAATTGAAAAAATTATCGTATCGGTTTTTCCTTTCTACCCCTTACCAGCTCTACGAGTGAAACGCCGTTGACTTGAATGACCTTGAACCTTACTCCAGGTATGTCACCCTTGGCTCGACCTTTGCTTCCCCCGATTCCCTCCACTAGTATCTCGTCATGCTCATCTATGAAGTTGATAGCGCCTTCTCCAACGGCAAACGCAGTTATCTGGCGTCCGTTCTTAATGAGTTGAACCTTCACGCACTTTCTGATGGCTGAATTTGGCTGTTTGGCTTCCACACCGACCTTCTCCAACACAATGCCTCTTCCCTGTGCGGATCCTTCGAGCGGGTCCGATTTCTCCTTAAGTTTCAACATCCTTCTTTTGTAGTACCGATCGCTCCACCGGTTCTTCTTCCGGCTCTTTTTGATCTGTCTTCCGGCATAAAGCCCCTTAGCCATATAATCACCCCAACCTTGTGTAAAACTCTGCAATGGTCGTATCATTACTTTAATTTACCAATCTATTATGTATCCTCTTTGTAATTTGCATTCCAGGGTTTCGGGTTTAATATTTTTATCTTATTTATACTCTTTCCACCCATTCATTAAGGGTTGAATATTAGTCAGTGGATGCTCTAAATTCTATTTTTGACAATTTCGAGTATCTCCTCTAC
The DNA here is from genome assembly GCA_030740765.1 of Thermoplasmatota archaeon. Classification (GTDB taxonomy): domain Archaea; phylum Thermoplasmatota; class Penumbrarchaeia; order JASLWR01; family JASLWR01; genus JASLWR01. The sequence goes on along the minus strand of JASLWR010000071.1, from coordinate 3,057 downwards.
TGAACTATCACATAATTCCAGGAGTGATGTAGTTTCCCTGGCTGCATTGATGGAAAAATCATCGTCCGTAATCGATCCGAGGTTTATTTGCACATTGTAGGCAGCTCCCCTTATTCCGGCCTGGGCCATTAGCACCGAGACGGCAATGTCCGACATAGTATCAACCAATCCCTCCTGCGCCATAAACCTGATCATTGGCATTATTTCCACGCATTTTTTCATGACTTCCAATGGCACCGTGGCTGCGAGCTTGTACCCCTCGTTTATTGCAAACAGTCTCTTTCGTTTCTCCTCTTCGGTCACTTTTGGCATTCTCACAGCATCCATCACGGACATGAACGCCTGGGAATCCTCGTCAATCATAATCTTAAGGACCTCCATAGTTTTCTGGATCTCCAAGGTATATTTCCGAAAATATTCCTGCACCTCGACTGGCTTTTTCCTAATTTTTCCGGAGTTTCCCGTTAGATTGCCCACCATGGATGCAAGGGCGGCAGCCAGAGAACCTGATAGCGCTGCAACGCTGCCACCACCGGGGGAGGGGGAATCGACGCACACCTCGTTGATGAAATGTTTTAGTGGCAAATTACCAAGGGGTTTTGGCTTATTTAACAGGAACTCGATGATCTTTTTTTCAGGAACGAACTCACCCACTTCATCCAAGCCCATGGACCCTCTTGCCAAATCTATCAAATTTCCTTCCGGGACAACAGTGAATTTGTTCTGTTTGTTGAGATAATGTCTCCCTGCTTCGAGGATCGCTTTCTTTGGCACCAAACCTATCATCTCGCTTCCTGTGACCTTGGTTCCCAGTTCCTCGGCCACCGATTCACAGGTATCGAATACTTCGTGCAACGGGGTAACATTGAAGTTAGTCATATTGATAGATATTTGTGCCTTTCCGTACTCCTCGATGTACCAACCCACCGCACGCACGTTCTTAAGCAGGCCATGTGTTCGGATAGCTTTCCCGTTCTCATCCCGTATTATATTGCCCTCCGCATCGCGTTTTGCCACTCCAGATTCTCGTATCCTCTCGGCAATTCTCTGTGCCTTTTCCTTGTCCTTGGACTCGATATTGACGTTATAGGCTATAAGAAACTCTCTTGCACCCATTGTAGTGCAGCCAGATCTGGGATTAAACTTCTGAGGGCCGAAATCGGGTTTCCACTCATCTTTCAATATTTTTTCTTTAAAGCCTTCGTATTCTCCGGATCTTAGATATGCAAGACTTCTTCTTTCAGGAACGGTTGCTGAACTCTCATACAAGTATACAGGTATCCCCAGCTCCCTGCCAATCCGTTCCCCGACATCACGTGATATCCGGATACATTCATCCATAGTAACACCGGATACCGGGATAAAAGGAAAAACATCGGCCGCACCCATTCGGGGATGTTCACCGTGGTGTTTTTCCATATCTATAACCTGCTGGGCCATGCTCACCGACCTGAAGGCAGCTTCCTTCACTCCTTGGGGGGAACCGACGAAAGTAATCACGGTCCTGTTTGTGGCAGCACCGGGATCGACATGGATCACTTTTACACCGGGAGTTTCGTTAATTGCATCGCTTATCATTTTTATTTTCCTGAGATCTCTTCCTTCACTAAAATTGGGGACACATTCTACGATCTTCCTCATTTGTTAACCTCCATGGGTTAATTTTATCTATCAAAATCAATAATTGATTTGCTTTCAATTGATAGGATTACCCTTAGTCTGGGTATTGTTGAGTCAGATATATTATTTTATTCTGCGGAATCGTCCCCTTTGGGGCTCCTACTTCGTTCCAGTGCTCGCTTCACTACAATGCATCGAGATGCATCTGCACCCTCGGGAAGTATCCCTGCGGGCACGCCTGGCTTTGCCGAGGAGTTATCGGCAATTTATTACTCGAAAAGGCCTCGACATTTTGTTGAGACTTGACCATATAGATGTGGGCAAGTAACACAATCCATATGGGTCGTTGAGATATGACATGTAACGCTATGTCATACAAAGCGAATCTTTGATTCGGTGAATGTTTGTGCTTATGACAATATGCTGAAATCTTTTTTCAATTGTTCACATAGGTGGTATGCATATCGATGAAAAGTGTGTTATCCTAAGATACTATTACCCCCTACACCATAGCTTTCGCTATGCAAAAATTGAGCAACAAGAATATCTCCTGACTGGTCAAGCTCAAACAAAGACAGAAAAACGGCGAATTATATTTAACGAAGAAACAAATAAGTGGTCAGTTTGGAATCACTGTTCGCCGTGTCCAACAGATTTGGAACACCTTTATCAGAACGGGAAAAGTGCCAAAATTGCATAAGCCAGGACCGTCCTGCCAACCCCTTTCCGAAGATGAAAGAAGGCTTGTAATGAAAGCATATCGATTGTGTAATTCAGGAGCGAAAGTACTGGAAGAAATCATTTTCGTTATGGAGGGGGCGAAAGTAATTCGGAATAACACAATGAACTTGTTGATTGAATTCCTGATTATAACCTTCTCCCCTCTTTATCTACAATCTTCTCATCTTTCTAAAGAGGGCCTGCTCCCGTTACACTCCGGGGCATCAAAGATACCCCTGAGCCCGACATATAATCATAGATTATATTAGGGTTCGGAGAAACTTGTTTCTCCATCACCCTCGGCAATGCTGGATGAAACAAGTTTCATCCGCACCCTCGGCAAGTGTGCCTACGGGTTGTGCCTACGGGCGACGTAAGAAACGCAGGTCCGATTCAAAAATAAAAGCAAAGAAATAGGGGGCACTGCCCCCTTGGTCGGCGAGCTGACCATTCGTAATCTTCAGAATTGTTTTACCCGGGCCTGCGTTGGCTTTTGCTCGCAGGTGTGCCGGGCATGTGAGGAGACTTGACGATGAAAGTTCGTTCGGGACCCTGGCAGGGGGAACCTGTAGGCAAAGACAACTGCAACATCGTGAGGTGTTGTGGGAAGGCAGTCGTAGCCAAAGCCATGGCCCGAGGTACACGAACCGCATTAGGCCTTGATGTCTGGACGAGCCTGCCTGTGAAGGCAAAGTCCTATACCTGTCCGGAAGACAT
>JASLWR010000070.1 GCA_030740765.1 Thermoplasmatota archaeon | reverse complement strand
TACGATGGATGGGGAAGCTGGACCCGTTGACCTTTCCATCGCGATTGCAGCGAAATATATCAAGGGTAAATACGGAAAAGGTTGCGTCGAAACAATAGGTTTTATCGTAAGTGGTATCGACTGGAAACCCCAAAAAGTAGCCAAGGTTTATAAAAAAAGATTCGCCATCGAAGCCTCATACCGGATGAGAAACATCGTTAGACCCCGAACGTCTACGAAGCACCCGTCTGTCAGGTATCTAATGGCCTTAATATCAATGCTTCTGAAGAACATTTGGGTGGCAATGAAATGGAGATATTTCTCACCCGTGAAGGGGGGGCCTCGAACCATCGATGAGGGAAAATATCGATTTGACCAATTCAGGCTTATGCTTTGGTCTTTCGTAACAAAGAAGTTTCGCTTTGTTAGAGAAGTTCCTGCATTGAGACTAAACGGGTGATGTAATGATTATTCAGTGCCAGCCCAATAACGCCTTATTTTGGGAGGAAAATTAGTGAACTACTGAAGATCAATCATTGGATTGATGTGTATGATCATTGGTACAATAACGGATGTTATCACTCATCGATCAAGACATATCCGGAGACCCGATATAGCGGCGATCGACAAGAGAATTGGTATGAAAAGCTAATCACAGCACTTAAATTGGATAATGTGCTTACGATGAAATTGTAGAGGGGTGACATATCTCTCTGGTTTTCACAGAAATTTTGAAGTGAAAAGGATTCTACTTGAATCCTTTTTTGATGGGAAAATTCTTGGAAGGACCGTTCAATTCACTTATTTGTTGTAACGAGTGTCCCGTTTAGGATAATCTTCTTTAAAAAATATAGAATAGATTGCTATGAAGAAAGGGATATTATCATGCCTTATCCTTGGTCACACCTCTATCTAAATATATCAATAGTATAACGAATATCATGAAGCTTTAAAATATTCTTACCAAGTCCTCTAAGCCGTTTTCGATATTTCAATCCACTTTAAAACAGTCTACACAAGACCTCAAGAGAGAGGTGTTCAAGTTTTTTCGATCACTAAAGCATCCGAAAAGTACATATACACAATATTGCATTCAATACTTTTGTAATGCAAAAAGGTTATTGGAATAGAAGAAAACTGCTTGTTTTCCACAAAAAAACACCGGGATCCGCATCGTATTGTCAGTTCCCTCTGGTGGCTCTTATTTTCTCTACTAATCACTTGAACTTCTTATTAACATAAGAAATAAGCTCCGAGCCTTCGAGCTTTTGGCTTGTGGGACCTATTCGCACATAAAATTCTTCGTTGTGGTCCGCTTTGAGAAACACTTCCTTGCTACTGGGGGTGCAGGAAACCCTCATAACATGTTTATCTTTCATTTTAATAATCTTAGAGCGGATGAACGGTAAATATTCATTTCCTATCTGGCGAGTGACCAGATTCGAAAAATGCCTGTGGAAACCATCATTGTTTGTGAACTTGTCCAGATCGATCCCCTCTATCTCCCCCTTATCGGAAACACCTACGAGAAGTGTTCCACCCTGCGAGTTCAAAAATGCCACGATGGTTTTGGTCACCGCCTGCTCGATCCGTTTGTCCTTGACCTTCGTGTATAGGTTCATTCTCAGTGTCGTTTTGAACTCGAGAGTCTCGCTCTCACCCTTCTCGATCAATTTTCTTATGTACTCGGGTGATTCGTCATCAATGGATAAATTCGGATTTTTTTTAAGAAAATTGCTCAATACCTTTTGAATAAAATATTTCCTGCTAAATTTGAGATATATATAACCGATCACAGAAGAAGTTCCGGCACCGATCATGATAAGAACTAGCCCCAGTGGTGAATAATCGTGAAAGAAACCTTCCAGACGAACCTTGAGGATGTCGGTCATAAAATAATGAAATACTTCCCAAACGGCACCCAGTGACACGGAAAAACAGAATGAGAAAAGAACAACCATGAAGTTAACGGCCCCAGGTCTCTTATGATAGTACATCACGTACATGAGAGTGAAACCTACAATAGCTAATAGGAATCCCAGAAAGACGAAAACGAGGTTTCCCTCCATGAACTTCTCTATGGTGACCATGAGAAGAATGGATACATAAATTCCTGTTTCAAAAGCCCGTGGAAAACTGATCTTCAGAGCCAGGCGGATGCCGAGCGGCAGGAATGTCAGCACGAATGCAAAGAGATCGATGAAGAATATATGCCACCTGCCGGTCTGCGTCTCCATCACGGCAGACGCGAGAAGGATCAACCGTATCACCCAGATGAATACCAGATATATTTTATTATCAGGTCTTCCCGAACTCTCTGTTGATTGAACTACGCCGGTCATTCCTCTTTCATCTCCTTTTTACTACTTAGTATTTGTTTAACTAAGTTGATAGGGGGAGAAGAATCTCCCCCTACTCCCCCTCTCTTTTCCTTACTGATCAGGGGTTGCTCGCAACCTCTGTAATAGTAGTAAAAGAGGGATAGGGTTTGGGGAAGGGAGTCGGCCAATTCACGTATTGGCCGAGACAGGAACGTTCCCATAGGGAATGTTCCAGTATCTCCCTTCCCCATACCTACGAACCGATTACCCTTTTATTTTGTATTAATATCAATCCTCAAGCATTTTTGCGGTGGAGTTCCCATCCGGGCCTTCCTCCACCAGTATTACGTTGCCGATATGTTCCCTTACTTGCTCGATATGGGTAATTATGAAAACCTGACGGAACCTTTTCAACAATTGGGCCATGGCTTCCAGTATATTTCGTCTTCTCATGTTGTCCTGCGATCCGAATATCTCGTCAAGGACGATGAATTGAAGTCCCTGTTTTTTCTTGGTGGCTGCGATTATACTGGATATGGCCAGCCGCAAACAGAGGTTCGCAAGGTCCTCTTCTCCTCCGGAGAACCTGCTTATGGGATATTTGTTAGGGCCGTCATATATCAGTATTTCGTAGTTCTCTCCGATCTCTATCTGCGAATATCTGCCGTCGGTAAGTTGGCTTATGAATCCCGAGGCGATTGTTGACAGTATGGGTCGGATCCTGGTAATAAGAGAACTCCAGAACCCGTTCATAAGGTTGTCTAACCGGGATAGATACAATGTCTCCTCCTCAAGTATCCGGACGTCATCTTCGAACTTCTCGAGACGTTTTACTTCACCAGCCAATCTCTCCTGCTCCCTTGCAAGGAATTTGATCACCTCTCCGACCTTCCCAGCGTAACCCTTGAGATCGCTGAGGCGGCTCGTAAGTTCATCGATTTTTTTCCGAAGTAAATGGTGTTCTTTTTCGTCGAAGTCTATTTTCAAGTAACGCCGAGATATATCCGTAAGCAGTTTTTCCATTTCTTTTTTATCTCTTTTCTTCTGATCTCGCTCGTTCTCAATTTTCGCTATGCGTGAAACCCGTTCCTCGAGGTGCATGGATCTCTTCCGTTTCTCCTCTAGTTTTTCTACCTCTCTAAGTAGTTCCTCGTACCTTAAATGATCGTAAACACCGGTATCAAGTTCCTCCATTTCGCGCTTGTACTGATCCATGTTGTTATTAATTGTCTTAAGTCTTTCAAGAAGAACAACCTGTCTTTCTTTCTTCGAGTGAAACGTATCCATTTCAGCCCTGGCATCTTTCTGTTTTTTTCGGAGCTCTTCAAGAACCTCGTCTTTGCCTTTTCTGGAAATTTCGAAATCTATCCGCCTTTTCAATTGGGTTTCCTTTTCTTTTTTTCGTTTTTCAATTCCCAGGCTGTATTTTTCAATCAACTTCGGATGTGCTTCACCCAAAGGACGCTCGCATGTTGGACAAAGGCTCGTTTCAGGGAGCCGGGAAAGCTCACCTAACCGATCTCGGTATCTCTGGACCTTTCCCTCCAACCTCTCGATTGCCTGGTTAGCTATTGCCGTTTCCCTTTTCAGATTTTCCCGTTCTTCCAGTTCTTTTTCGAATGAGCGGTCCAGGTCTTCGAGAGTCTTTTTCAGGTATTTCTTTCTCTCCCGGTCTATGGATAATCCCTTCAATTCGCGGGTATTTCGTTCCCGGTCTTTTTCCGTTTCTTCGATTTCACTTAAAATATCTATTCTCTTTTTTTCTGCCGCTTTCGCTCTTTCCTGGCTCCTCAATTCCTCTTCCAGCAACGGAAGCACTAACAATTCTTGCGAGATAGCATCCAGTTCGTCCCTCGCTTTAATAAGTTCTTTTAGTTCCGCAGTTAGCTTTTTTACAGAATTATTGTGAAGAGCGATCATTTTCTTAGTTTCTTCGCTTTTTGCTCTCAGTGAACGGTGTTCATCCCTCATTTCCTGACTTATCTCGTAGGCGTGACGGGTGCTCACCAGTTCCTCTTCTCCGATCTTAAGTTCGTCGTTCCTTCTTGCTAGAAGCATTATCTGTTGTTCTTTTTTTTCCGAATTTAGTTCCAGCTCACTCCGCTTCCCTTTTATCAACGAGTGTCCTTCGTCGTCCTTGAGCATCTTGCGCCTTTCTTTCAATAGGGCAGCGCCCCCACGCAACTCATGGCGAATATCCACTAGAGCCTTTTCGATGGCATCGATCCCCAACATTCTTATTATCAGCCTGCGTCTCTCGGCGGGATCCTCGTTCGATAGTGCCTTCAGCTCCTTTTGCTTTGCGTAAACCGATGAAAAAAAGCCCTGATAGTCCAATCCCAGAAGGTCCTTGAGATAGGCATTCACATCAGTAGGTCCCTCAACGGCAAGCGCCCCCTGGCACGTTACATTGGCCCTGGATGTCAATGTCGTTCCCCTCATTTCTCTGGTAACGACATATTTCTGTCCCTCCAGAATAAAACCCAACTCCGCAATCACGGGATCTTTTCCCAAAGCCCGCACATTTTTAATGGATTCCTTGTTCACCCGGACGATGGGTGTCTCGTTCCCATAAAGCGTCCAGGCTACAGCTTCCAGCAATGTCGATTTCCCTGACCCATTGCCCCCCATCACCGCTATTGCTCCAGCCGGGAAATACAATTCCAGTGCAGTGAATTTTCGATAGTTCTTAAGTACAATATATTCGAGCTTCAATCCTTCACCCCCGCCCTGATAAGATAATGTGAACCCATTTCCTTTAACCGTTCCTTTGAAAGATTTTCCACTATACTTTTATCGATGAAATCCTGGAATTCCCGTATCAATCCCTGAAACTGGCTAGAGTAATCCATACCCAAAGCAACATCGTCAACAATATCCCAGTTAAACCTGAAATACAAAGCCTTCTTTGTCAGTTCATCCAGAGCTGTGTGGTCCAGTCCCTTGTAGACCTCTTTAGTTATTTTTTCGATCTTCAGTCTCACAACCGCATCAATGATGGAAAAGCTAGAGATTCTATCAGCTATGGCGGCCCCGACCTCTTCCATATTCATATTCATCACATTAAGTAAACCGAGGTCGAGCATTTCTCTTGTGGTGAGTTCCCTGAAAGTTGTGATTAGCCGGTCCGAAACCACATTGATCTCCAGAAATCCTTTTTTCTTACCCGCTTCTGAAAACGAATATCTTTCTGTTGACCCGCTGTACGCGCAGCGGTCGTCAATCCTCGTGTGATGGTGAAAATGTCCTAAAGCAATGTAATCGAATTCACGGGTCAGTATCCGGCCGTTTATCTTAATTTCATTGAAATCGCCTGTAAGATATCCGAAATCGAGACCCACGAGGCTGCCGTGCAGAACCGCTATATTCACCTTATTTTTCTTAGGATTCATCTTCTCGAACTCTTCCCTGAATCTTTCCTCGGAACCGATATGGGGGAGTGCATGCACGACCACTTCCCTACTGTTTATTTCTAACGATATAAGCTCGAGCTTCTGCTGATAAACCGGATATATTCCCTCGATATGCTCGAAAACGCGGAAGATACAATCGGTTTCCTTCAAACGCGGGGTTTCGTGGTTACCGGATATTATCACCATTGGTATCTTAGCCGTGGATATTCTTAATAGTTGCCTTACTGCAAAGGCGATGGCACGATTCGAAGGTCTGACTGAATCGAAAAGATCACCTGCATGGATTATCAGGTCCGGTTTATTGTTTAGCGCAGTATCCACAAATTCCTCGAAAACGTTAAAAACGTCAATTTCTCGCTGGTTCAACCGTGTATCCGGGGAAACTTTCCTGTAAGCGGAATATCCCAAATGCGTGTCTGCCAGGTGAAAAATTTTCATCAATTCTCCCGCCTTTCCTTCCGCCGTCGCTTGTAATAATACGTACCGATACCACAAAAAGCGAACACGAGAACTACTGCGGTTATGATCAGCGCGGTACTACCAAGGCCGAAACCGATGTCACCAGCTTTTTCCCGCACTATTGTCTCCTCGATACCGGATGGCAGCGACTGCTTTCCTCCGCCAGTGGCAAAAGCGACGATCCTGGCCTCTATCTCCTCGGGTGAAGTGAATTCAAAGGACCAGTTCACGAAGTTTCCCGAGGATTCTTCGGAAATATCATGGGTGAGTGTATCGCCCCAACCGGAGATGGTAACACTCTCCACCTTGGCGCCGGTCCTGGACCATGCAACTCCTGAAACTATATTCACGTCCCCTTTAACGGTAAAATTGGTTATGAAACATTGGAGCTCCACGTCGAGTGAATTTAGGTTCTCAAGCTCAGCAGCCATCTTTACCGCCCGGTATGCATCTACAATACCCCAACCGAAATCGCGGTTCCAGAATGGGTCGATATCCGGGGCGGACGCCTCACCTGTACGTTCAGCGGTAGCTCTGAGTATCTCTTTAGTCAACGCTGGCTCAAGCTCCGGATTGGCCTCCAGCATCAGCGCCACCACACCTACCACGGAGGGACATGCATAGGATGTCCCGGAACCCCGATTCCCGTAGCCGTTGCCAGAGGCGTCGTCCAGGGGATTGCTTGAGAACTGACATTGGATTATCCCGGTTCCCGAAGCCGAGAGGTCCGGCTTCAATTCGTCGGTTCCGTAATCGTCCCCGTCATCGGTCCGGGGTCCTCTTGACGAATAATAGGCTATAATGTCATCAGTACGGTTGATGGTGTTTCCATCATCGGTAGCACCCACCGTTATGATCTTGTCTGCGGCACCCATGCCATGAAATCCATTATTATCCGGACCTTCGTTGCCGGCTGCGGCCACCACATGGACCCCTGCGTCCACCAGTTTGTTGAGTGATATTGAATAGGGATCGGTGCCCGGAGACGGATACCCCACATCGACACCCCATGACAAGGAAACGATATCGATGCCGTGATTGTCCTCATCGACGCCATCCCATGCATCGTCCTTGTGTTCGAGAGCCCACTGAGCCCCCTGCAGCGAAGCATCATAGAAATCCTGAAATACCTCCCCTGGAGCATAGCCCACCACGGTACCGATCCGAAGGTCTACCAGCTTTGCAGCGGGTGCGGCACCCATGTATTTCCCCTCGGGGGCACCTGTTCCCGTGGCAATACCTGAGCAGGTAGTGCCGTGACCCTGAGGGTCATCTGCATCGAAACTGCCATCCCTGGGTGTAAGGAAGGATTCTGGCTTCGACATGTCCGCACCTCCTACCCATTTTCCGCTTAGAGAAGGATGATTGTTATCGATACCCGTGTCCATGATCGCTATATTGACTCCCTTTCCCTGGTAGCCCAATTCCCATGCTGTATTAGGTGAATATTCAACCGATTCCCGGGCTTTCACATTAGGTGTCTGAACGTCTCCATTAAGCAGTGTATTTCCACGATGCCATACCGATTCCACCCCCTCAAGATGGGATAACCATTTGACATTCCGATCAGTGACGCCAGCCACCTCAATCATGTCGAGATCGGGCATGTAGGACCTAATTTCCAGAGCATTTTTTTTGATCACGGTCTTGTCATTATTAGTAATATCCCGGTTAAAGATCAGTATCGCGTTGGAATTTTCGCTGATCGATAATTCCTTTTCGAGCAGGTCCGATATCCGGTTCCCGTCAATATCCCAGGCAAGATTTGTGTTTCCAGATCTAGGCTGGTACATAACCTTGGTGCCTGTGATCTTTCCAATATATTCTACTTCCCCTCCCACGGGAACCGTTAATGTTATTCCCATGAACAAAAACAGGACGAGAAAGGAGATTGTTTTATTTCTTTTTAGAGTTAACATGCGTATCACAGAATTTTAATTATCCTATCAAATATCATATCTTTCAATTTAATGGTTTTGGTAAAAAGTTTTGTGAAGAATAGTCACGATGCGAAGATATGATAAGTATGGATGGTGAATTTATGTATTATCAACATAATAGTTGGTAAAATCCGACTATGACGAGGAGTGGTTATATTATTATTGATAGGGACTGCGGCCATCTAGAAAACTCTTGAAATCTAAATTATTTCGTTATGCGTAATCTAAAATAGTCCAACAAATGCCAGGGAGCTGTCTATTGGTATTTCTTTATCAAGCCGGTCTTATCATTGAATTCTCTGATAAGATCATCCAACTCAAGGTAAGAATTAAACTTCTCGGACCAGTAATTATCATCATACCACTGGCGATTCAGCTCATCCACGTCATAGCCAAGCTGCTCGATCCAGGTAAAATACTTCAGGTTGTGCATCCTTTTCTTGTCCCAGTAACTCAGTTCGAGCATCCAATCCAATCCTATGTCAACAAGATATCGATTGTAATCAAGTGCGGCGTTCATCTCCGTATAATCTCCATGTATTTCCCTAAGTTCCCTTATCCGGGACTGATAGAGTTCAGTTGAATCGGTAGCAATAGTGAATAGAATATCGTTCTCGTTCATCTCGTAATATTTCGCAAGCTGTATCGTACCAATGAGGTTGGCAATGGACGATATTCCCAGCAAGTGTAATTTGTTTACGACCTCGGGATCAACTCCCGCATTCAGCAGATGCTCTTTTCCAGCTTTCTCGTTGAACAACCTCAACAAAGATACACAGGCCTCATCGTCAATTGCTGCCACGGCATCGATGTTCTTGAGATTGAATATCCATGGAACGTGCTTGTCGCCGATCCCCTCGATCCTGTGGCCGCCGAATCCATTATACAGAAGTGTTGGACATTGTTTTGCTTCACCTGCACAGATCTTTACCAGGGGGAATTTCTCTCGTATGTAATGCCCGCATCCCAGCGTACCTGCCGATCCTTGGGTCAGAAAAAGACCTGAGAATCTTTGTCCTTCATTCTTTTCCTTGTGGAATACTTCCTCCATTGCCTGGCCAGTGACGATGTAATGCCAGGTAGGATTACCGAACTCCGCGAATTGATTCAGAACGACTATCTTGTCCCCTCTCTCCCTCTTCAGCTCATTTGTCTTGTCATATACTTCCTTAACGTTGCTCTCGCATCCCGGTGTTGCATGGATCTCAGCACCCACCTTTTCGAGCCATTCGAATCGTTCAGGGGACATCTCTTCAGGCAGTACTGCAATGGAAGGACAACCCAGCAGGTACGCGTCGTATGCCCCGCCACGACAATAATTACCCGTGGACGGCCATAAAGCTTTCTGAGTTGTAGGATCGAAGGCACCCCGGACCAGTTTCTCAACCAGCGGACCGAATGTTGCACCAACTTTATGAGCTCCCGTTGGGAAATATTTTCCGATGAGTATGAAGATCCTAGCTTTAACACCGGTCAATTCCTTTGGTAACTCAAGATAATTCACATTTCCAAAACCTCCACCGAAATCGGTGGGTTCATTTTTCCATGATATTCTGAATAAATTTCTCGGTTCCAGGTCCCAGAGCCCGAGATTTGAAAGTTCCCCTTTTATCCCTTCAGGTATTTTCTCGGGATGTGCCATCTCCTCATAAGTAGGAATTATTATATTTCTTTCCCTGCACCTCTCAATAGTATTTTCCAGTATCGCCTGTTCATCGTTCATTTATATACATCTCCGTAGTCAGTATTGCCGGGCTCGCCCATAAAACCAGTTTATTATTTATAATTTGTATATTGAATGGCATTATCGTACATGGAAATAGGAATATTATAGCTATATGATCAAAGTTAGGGCATGGATGCCAGTACTAAAATACAATAGACATGTTTTTTTATTCGGTTGATTGCCGCTTAAAGGTCATCGAGAAGTCCATCCACCATTTCATCAAGATCGGATGTGGACTTATTTGGATTATCTTTTCCGTCTTCGACCGGTGGATTGACTTGGTCATTCGTACTTGAAGAATCGTCAATCGTGGTTTCCTGTGTTTCGGTATCGAATGATTGTTGCGCCGGTTGTTGCGCCAGTTGTTGAACGGGTTGTTGAACCGGTTGTGGAATTGGTTGTTGTACCGATTCATTGGCGCCAAGGGAGAAAAGATCGTCCATATCTTGAGCTGCCTCTGTAGAATCTACCTGGACCCCGCTTACCTGCGGTTCTGCCGCTAGGAGAGTAGTGGCCATCTCGGACCTATCCGTTCCTACCGCAACTACCGGTGATTCTTCATCTGTCCGCCCAGTGGCGACATCCTCTCGATCATGCTGGCTTTGCCCATTTTCGTAAGTTGAATTAGAATCAATTGAATTATCTTTCTCGGGTGAAAATTCTGACGGAGATCCAACAGTCGGCATATCCCCATAGAGATTTTCAGCGGTATAATCCGGGTATTTTGTATTACTGGCCGTGCTGATCTCATCCCCTTCCGGAATAGGCTCATGATACTCCCCGCAGAATCCGCAATGTGCGGATTCGGTCACAGGTATGCTTACATCTCCGCACGTGCATGTCCACATCTCAATAGTACTTTTTTCTTGTTCTGCAGATTCCGTTCGATCCCCTATTGCTTTCTTTTTCAACATTACCAGCAATATCATTACCGCTCCCACCACCGACAGCAACAGGATCACAATAATAATGATGATCGCCATGGTCGACATTCCTTCATCCTCAATCCCGGGTCCTCCACCGCCCCCGGGCCCACCTGTCCTCGCAGCTACAGATAATTTCAAATAGCCCTGCTTCGGATATCTTATCTTGCCTGCCCCACCTCCCGATTCGTAAGTGAAATAATAGGAATGTTCCCCTTCCGAGAGAGCCGTTTCGTACATATAAGTGGCACCGGTTATATTGCCCCCCATCTCATAGATCATGTAAAAGGATTCGTTATCGATAATCATAGTTATTTTCTGGTTTGGCGGATCAGTGTGGGAGAAACTAATCTGAAATGTAAATACATCGTCAGCATTTCCACTGGCGGGTGTCACTTTACCATTATCGAGCATCGTGAGAAATACGTTTATTTCGCTAGAGACGTTACCTTCCAGGACCTTTGTTTTTCCCATTCGATCGTCCTGGCAAAGTAGCACGAAATAATAATTTATTTCCTTTTCCAACCCCGTGATGGTGACACTGGAAGTCTCGAGAACGAGTAGTTTCTTATTCGTCGCCCCATCTGTTCTTTCAGCGGTTGTTAAATCAATGGGGAGGGGTGTCGAATAAAAAATTATGTATTGATGGAAATCAGGGACGTTTTCCCTGGTAAGGGGAATCCATTCGAGGGTGGTTTCATTAGTACCCTTGGTTTTCACCTTGAAACCCTTCACGCCCGGAGGCGTCTCACGATCACTGTCGTTCACAGGTTCCACAGGCCCGAAAACACTGGATGGCCCCAGCGTAGAAACCTGACCATTGAAGTCTCGAGCTACCACCGCCAAATAATACTTTACTCCGTTTATTAAAGGCTCTTCACCGTATTTCGCTACTACTGCTGAGAGATTGTCCCTTTCATAGGATTGTCTAGTCAACTTCGTTACTGGCGATATTACTGAACTTATTGGATCTTTCGAGATATATAATGAATAAACTAGAAAATCCGTGGCCTCGCAAATATCCCAACTTATAGATATGGATCCTCCTTCATCGTCATCGGTATCCCAGGCAAGAACACTTTCTATTGAGTTGGGTGGAGTAACGTCGAAATCATCCTTGAACAACAGTGAATATGAGCAGATCACACTTATATTCTCATTGCCGCTCTCATCAACTGCAGTTATTGCTACGGAATATGATTTTCCGAATATCAATGGTAGTCCGTTCATGGTTGATATTTGGGTCTGATCGGTACTCTTCGAGGTGATATTGCTATCCTCAAGGTAAACACCTTCCTCAGTTACATTACTGAAACTTTTGTCTGAAATATAGATATTATAGTGATGGAAATCAATCGAATCATCCGGCATCCACAAAACTCCTAAGGAGGTGTTGTCGTCCTTGATATCAAAAATTGTGACACCGTACACGGGATTAGGAGCTGTTAAATCCGGGGCGTCGCTTGGGAAGGTTTCCGCGCTATTTGAAAGATTGGACATTTGACCCACTGAATCGACTCCTTTAAGCGCAAAAAAATACTGTGTACCCATTAGAAGTTCACCAACGGTCACTTCCATCCTTTGTCCAGGGGCCTTGGGTGTTAGGTTTAGATTTAAGAGTGTTCCTGCATTCCAGTCACTGGTGCTGAAAAAATTTCGATTGGTAGAATATTTCACTATGTATTCAGAAACTGGCCCATTTGTCATCATATCCTCGCCAACAGCAGTCCAATTTAGAAGCACTTCACCCTCTTTCGGTCCACCCGCAGCTCCAAGGTCTGAGATATTTCCCGGGAGCAAATTGTAATTGTCTCTCGGTACCACCGATACGGAAGCAATGGATATTATCCGGTTCCCCATATCGTCGGTGGCACCCACACCCACCCAGTACTCTTTATAGTCCTCCAATGCCACTCCTTCGTAAGATGTGATTGTGCAGTCCGTCTCATTTATATCTTGAATTGTCAAGTGGGGTGTTTTGTTTAGGACGCTATTGAACTTCTGGTCATCGATGTAGACCTGATAACTATGAAAATCATCGTTAATAAGGCGGGTCCAATTCAAATATATCGAGCCTCCATGATCGGCAGGTGTATCCATTACCTCCAGATTCAATATCGAGTTTGGTGCAGTTGTGTCCACCACGGGTTTCGATCCGGTACTCTCGTTTGCTTGAAGAGTTGTGTTTACCAGATCAATGATGTTGTTTGCTGCCAGACACTCGAACTGATAATTGTAATTATGTTCGATTCCCAGTATCGTTGTGAAGTAATACTGTTCGCCATTGGTATAATCGCCGTCTTGAAGATAGTTATCTGCATTTGTATCCAATAACATTGTATCGGGGGGAGTGGTATTCAGGTCGGTTCCATCAATTTTCTTGTATATGCGTACTCTCGGATATTGGGCCGCCGGTGGGTCGTTTTCTATATCTGTGTAAATCACCTTGTATGTAAATGAAGTTGTGGCATTTCCCCTGACCGGTGAGACCGGCTCCGGGACTGATAGGGTCGGAAGGTGATCCAGTTTCAAAACGTAAACTTTTCCTTTTTTATTGGTGGCATTGGGCGCTCCGGCAAATGTGTCTGGATAAATGTCCCCGTCCACATTTCCACCTTCAGAGACCCAGGAACCGAACATCTCTCCTGCAGTGTTCCCCTTATTCGTAGCGTTGGCATTAGCAGTGGAGATGAACTGAGTGGAAAACGACGCATTGCCGAAGAAAGTATATGCAAAACCTCTCGTATCGTTGTAGAGTGGCGCACCTATCAGGCAATCATCATAGCCGTCGTTGTCCATATCGGTAAGGCCTGTAACAGAGTGTCCTAGTCTTCCGGCTTCCAACCCCACGATTCCTAGATAACCTACATTGGGTGCGCTTAAATCCACGTCATTGAAAACATTTTGCTTCGATCCGAATACCACGTAGGCAGCACCTCGTCCACCGTTGAAACCAGGTCCGCCTATTACAACATCATCGGCACCATCACCGTTGAAATCACCCGTGCAGTTCACTGAATAACCCAGTTCTAGACCCGCCGTCCCTTCGGTAATATTGACATTGGCGTCCCTGCTTGTTCTATTGGGGGCGAGACCCCCTGGATTACCAAGATATATGTAGGCCATTCCCGATGAACCGTTCCCCGGGGCTCCAATTATTATATCATCCACATTACCGGCATTGACCTTACCAGCCATTGAGACCGAAAAACCGAACATAGCCAGGTCCTCCCAACCGGTTATGGTTACGTCCGCAAGACTGGAATTACCAGGTACTGGGTCCGCTTTACCGTATATGACATATGCCCTCCCCGACCGGCTTCCGGTGACGTTGAAATTCGTGGCAGTCCCGTTCGGAGCGCCCACCAACAAATCAGGGATGTTATCATCGTCGATGTCCCCTGCCATAGAAACGGAAAAACCGAATTTTTCCTGATCCTCTCCCAAAACAAAATATTCTGCGGCGTCACTGGTGAATGTCCCACCGCCCGAAAGTGCCGATAGCTCGAAAATGTAGACACTGCCATTATCGGAATCGTTGCCGGGGCATCCAATGGCAATCTCCCCACCAGCGTTTCCAGTAAAGACATCGGGAAGGTACGCCCCACTATACCCAAAGTTCTGCCCAACAAAGGTCCCCGTTATGTTTACGTTAGCGTTGCCGGCATCTATGTTCCGTCCTTTCAATGGTGAAAAGAAAATATAGATCGACCCGGCACTCGCTCCACCGGAAGAGTTGTATGGCGCACCAGTCATTAGCTCGCTTAGGCCGTCACCGGTGATGTCAGGTATGTGCTCAACAAAATGTCCAAAGCGATCTCCTGGATCAACTCCAGAGCCAATACTAATCACCGTTAGAGGCGATGCGCCTTCAGTTGGTCCTACAAGCGAGAATGCAGCGAGCAGCAAGCTTGTTATTATACCAATAGAAACTATTTTCTCAATCATTCCTTCGTTCATATTCCGTCAACTCCTTACAGTGTCGCAGGATGGCTGAAAATTCATAAGACTCGGTGGAGGAATATTCCCCCCCTAACGGTCCAAAAAATTGCTATTTTTATACTGGTGAACGTTTATAATATTTACTGTTCGACGATATGCATCTGATAAAACATCATTCGTTAATTTTGATATCCTACCATATCATAGATTAGGGATTTTTTAGGATTCAAAAGCTGGAACACAGGGCAAAATTTTATCTATCAGTGCAAGAATGTGACTGATTCTGCAACCCATGAATAGAAACACTTATTCCAATATTCTTAGAGATGATCGAACATGAAAAAGATGATGGCGATAACGGTACTTGTGATACTTCTGGTAAGCTCAGTTTTAGCATATGCTCCCGACGAGGAGGGATCGTACTATATAATAGATGATCTACCAGAGGTTTCGATGACTAACGAAGGATGGGAGTCTGGCAGTAGAGCCGATGAAGAGGAGGCGCAGGATAACCATACGGAACAAAACTCCTTTGGCGGGTCGTAGTTCGATGATTTTGACAACGATAGTGGCATTGAAGGCGGTCTGGACGGCAGTAGATTGGAGGCAGACGAGCATACTTTGGGACTGTGGCACTTCGACGAGGGAACAGGGAACGAGGCGAAGGATGCGAGCGTGGATGGGAATGATGGGACGCTGACGAATATGGAGGAAGAGGATTGGGTTGAGGGGAAGTATGGGAAGGGATTGGAGTTCGATGGGGTGAATGAATATGTAAACTGTGGTACAAGTAATACTCTTTCATTTAATAATGGGGATAATATTAGCATTGAAGCTTGGATAAAGCCATTTTCCCTATCAAAACAGTTACATGGAATTGTTGATAGATATCAATCAACACAGCAGAGATATTCATTATACTTAACATATAATAATATTGTATTTAGGTTTTACAATTCTGGCTGGCACGATTTCCAAACATCATTTAATCCTATAAATAACATAAACACATGGTATCTTGTTACATTAACATATCAATATGGCATTGGTTCATCGGCAAAAATATTCGTGAATGGTGAATTGAAAGAAGGATCTTGGATATCAGGGAATGGAAACATTGGACCAAGTTCAGTTGCCGGTGAAAATCATATCGGAACCTACGGAGGAGTTAACAGTTATTCATTTCAAGGTTTTATCGACGAAGTTCGCATTTCGAATATCACCCGGACTCCTGAAGAGATCGCTCGCAATTACCGGTCGGGCCTTCTATTAAGGAACGGAAAGGTGGAGTTGAATAGTTGGAAGTATAAGAGGACAATAACAATCACTACCAATGGCGGTGCGCTGACCAATTATCAGATTCAGGTAAATCTCACACAGCAAAATTTCGATTATTCACATGCCAAGAATGATGGAGGGGATGTTCGGTTTTACGATTCGAATGGGGGGGAATTAAATTACTGGATCGAGGAATGGAACAGAGGCGGAAATAGTAAGATTTGGGTGAATGTGACGAATGTTCCGAATGGAAATTCGCAGATTTGGATGGAGTATGGGAGTCCAAAGGCGGAGGATGAAAGTGATGGGGATGCTACCTTTGACTTTTTTGATGATTTTGAAAAAGGCATTTTAGATAACTTGAAATGGAATTCTGCGGGAGCAATTTCATTTAATTCTGGGAAGGTTATTATTTCTGGCGATCCTGGGAAATTAGAATCAAAAGAGAATTTTGGGATTGGGATGTCTATTACTGCTTACAGTAAGAAGAATAACAATCGGATTCGAGCGGGATTTGGAACTTGGGGGGATCAAAATAGTGAAATTTCATGCGAGTGCGACCCTCAAAATTCGGGTCATTTATTCTCAAGTAATGGGGGTGCTTTTGAAAAAATACCAATCACTCCTTTCGACAATAATTGGCATCATTTTCGTGTAGATAGGTTCTCAAATAAAAATATTGGTTGGTATGATAATATTGTTGCAGAAAGTAACATGGTCCATGCAATAAAAAAACCAGCGTATTTTGCCGTTTGGAATGGAAATGAGATGGAAGTCGAATGGGTATTCGTTCGCAAAATTGTTATTATGAAACCAACGACATCTATAGGAAATGAAGAAGGAATTTCACTAATAACA
>JASLWR010000006.1 GCA_030740765.1 Thermoplasmatota archaeon | reverse complement strand
ATCTCAGGGAACCACTCCGTACCAATTTTTTGACAAAACGTCGGTACCTACTACTAGGGATCACACAAGAGATGGCGCCTTATTGATTTCCCTCAGCACAGCAAAGGAATTTCTTAATAATGGGTTTAAACACCAAAAGGCATATATTTTTTCAGGGCTCTAACTTCCCTTGGAGGACGTTGATAGACGTACCCCCTAAAAACACACAGCATGATTGGTTGAAAATACCCCTACCCAGTAGGGAAAAAAAGTAGCGGGGAGTAGATTTGAACTACTGATCTGCGGGTCTCTCAAACGCGAAGAATCGTAAAAAAACATCCGCGTCATATGAGCCCGCCGGGTTATCCAGGCTACCCCACCCCGCTATGATATACACGTTTTGGGATACAATGATAATATAAATGGTTTATTTCGTTTATAACTTATTACAGAACTAAACTCTCTCAAACCGGAATACATACGCCCGTTAATGGCTACCCAGTAAAACTGGTTAATTCAATTGATTATATGATATACTAAGGTCCTGTTTTGTCTTTGTCGGAATCAAATTCTTCCATGTCCCCAATCTTTGCGCCAAATGCGATATTGCGCTGTATCTTGGTGATCCTTATCTTTATTCGGTCTCCCTTTACCACGCCTGGGACGAATATTACCCGGCCGTCCACTCTAGTGAGGCCGTCGCCCTTCTTTCCTATATCGGTTATGGTCACTTCCTCGATATCCCCTTCCTTTAGGGTAGATTGCTTTTCGGGTGTTCCTCCGCCCTCGTCACGATTTTTTCCGGCCTTGTCGTGCCCTTCCTTCGCCAGGTTCTCGGGGCATACGCTTCTTCTGGAACAATTGCTGCACTTCCCGAACCGTCGATGGTTCCGGTGTACATCCCCGGTCTTCATCAATTCCTCCATGTCGCCGACCTTTTCAGCTAGAAGATTTTCGAGCTTCTTGTCGTAATGGATCTTGTAGCGGTTATCTTCCTTATCACCGTACTGGATGTAACCGTAGAGCGGGCGTATCCCGTAGTTGTCCTCTACCAGTTTCAGATAAGCGGCCAGCTGGAGGATGTGGGAGAAATAGGGGCCCCTGGGTATTTTACCTGTCTTGATCTCTTCCGGGATGTAATAACCGTCTTTTTCGAGGATTATATCCGGTTTTCCGGATATGTTCAGCGTCTTGCCGTACAAAGTTGATTCCTTTTTATCCATTAGGTCCACGTAATCGATACGGCCTTCTTCGATACCTTTGTCGTCCCGATACTTCTTTGCCCTTCTAGCGTTCTTGAGCAGGTAATATAGGATTATGAAAGCACCCATAAGCCATATGAGGGCGATTATCAGAAGTAGTCGTCCCAGCACCTCTCGCACCGGGTCGGGAAGCCCTTTTACATAGTTCATGACGAAACCGCTCATGGCTAGAAAAAGGGAGACCACAACCAGCCATATGCATCCCTTACGATATTGCTCTCTTCTCCTTACCAGCAATCTCAGCAGCTCCGAGGCGCTGAGATCCGCCGGGTCCTTGTGGAATATCTTCATGTAAAAATCGGAATACTGTCTCGAAAGGAAGGCCACCATCTTTACAGATGAGTAAAAGAAGAATAGAGCTGCGGAAGCCCAAAGCAGTGAGGACCAGGCTAGGATCTTCCCCAGGTCGCTCAACTTGTAATAGGTTACGAGAACGGCGAATATTGCCAGGCCGGTGGCCACGATGGCAGAGGAAATGGTCTTGTATTCACCATTGACGGTCAGGAATTTTGGGAACTTATTCTTATCTTTAGCATTTAGGAAGTAGAAAAATACCAATGATAGAGCGAGCCAGAATATGGCACCGAATATCAGCAGGTATATTTCCATGTTTTCGGGGAATAGAAAGGTGATGACGCCGCATATTCCCATGGCAAGTGCAACCACGAAGAACCATTTCGCCAGTTCCCATTTCTCGCCTGTGGTTTCAGTCAACCAGGGGATCTCCCCGTCGGTATCCCTTGTCTTCAGGGTGGAGAATGCCTCATCTTCCGCCGTCACGCCCTTGTATCTTTCCTTCATTCTCTTTATAGCTCGATCCTTGTATATCACGGTCACGAAAAAGGCAAAGGCCAGAAAGAGCCATACTATGGAGAAAAGGTTCAAATAGAATGATATGACCCCGAAATATTCGGGAACCCTGGAGAGATAGAGCAGAAGGGCAAATGCGCTTAGCATTATAACAACTATTGAGAACATAATTAACAGGAACTCGTAGCTCCTGGATTTCTGATCACTCAAGAATACATTCCAGGCTGTCCTCGCCAGTTCCCGGTGTTTCCGGATCCCCCTCTTTACGTGTTCTCCTTTTGCCTCCTCACCCTGGAGCTGTAGCCACCAGCTCAGGGGACAGAATCCGTATCTTTCGAGATCGCTTGCGGATGTCCGTTTCCCCGGCGATATTTCATTGGAATCTTCATTAACATTATTTGGAATGATATCCCCTTCATCCTTTTATACATTTTTATATGGACACTCGACTATAAAAGGTTATGGGTGATGACACATCTTGATGTGTCACACTGGACAAGTAGTGACTTGTCGAGGTAACCTATATTATTTCCCCCGCCTCTTGTTCGCTCTTATGGAGGGGCGCAGTTTTTCGGCGCCTTTGCCCTTGTGGTGCAGTCCTCTCCCTCTCTTTCCCGCAGAGGTGAGACCCCGTACCGCACGCCTCTTGTGTTTACCACTGCAAAGCCAATTCAGCTTCTTGTCAGACTTGATGACTGGATGAAAAGGGTCGACCAGTATGACTTCAAAATATTTCGATCGGCCGTCTGAACCAACCCAGTATGAGTTGAGAACTTCCATGTTTGGATGTTTCCTTCCTACCCTTTCCTCCCCTATGCGCTGTAAGCTCTTTCCCATGGTGATCTTTGCAATTCCCTTTCTTTTTGGTCTTCTACCCGACCTTATGGCGGGTCTGCGAAGTCCGCCTCGTCTCACTCTGGTCCTGACGACGATAATCCCCTGTTTTGCCTTGTAACCAAGAGATCTTGCACGGTCAAGCCTGGTCGGTCTTTCGATCTTGGTTAAGGTATTCTCTCTTCTCCAGCGGAACAGCCTTTCCCTTTTGAGATCGCGCATCTCCGGGCTCTTCGGCTTTTTCCAAAATTCTCCGATATATTTATACATGCTCTTTGACATTTTTGTCACCCATTGCGGATTCACCCTTTCGGGCACATTTCCATTGTTATTGGTGAATATCCGTTGCGAATGTGCATCCGGAATTCTCATGGCTAATGCCATCTTCCTTTTTAACGTTGCGGTGGAAAAAAACAATAATAGGGAACCACAGAAAATCTCGCTTACGTTCATTGAGAACTCATTCCTTCATAGTCTCCCACTTCTCCAGATAAAGAACCTCCGAAAGAGTGGACCCCCTTTGTATCTCTTCGCGGAGCCGATTCTCCTTTTCATGGACATCCAGCGCCCGATTCGCCACCTCTACCGCCCTTCTCCGAGGGATCACAACTACTCCCGACTGATCACCGATGATCCAGTCACCCGTGCTCGCTTTTTGGCCGGATACGATAACATCCACACCGATCTCACCGAGACCTTTTGGCTCTCCTGCGTTGGGTACCAGGTGCCTGGCAAAAACGGGGAATCCCATCTCCACGATATCTGTAACATCTCTGGCGGCCCCGTCGATTACCACTCCCGCTATACCCTTTACCTTTGAACTCCAGGATGCCAGCTCGCCCCAAATAGCCTGGAAACCCCCTCCTGCATCGATAACAATAACGTCCCCCTTGTTCGCCCTTTCGATTGCCTCCACGGGTTTCGCCCAATCTCCATCCATTGTCTTGACCGTCAGTACCGGTCCCACCATCTTAGCGCCAGGGGGCAATAGTATTTGGAGGTCCCTAAGGGCGCCTTTTCTGTGCATAGCGTCAGAGACGTTGCAGCTGCTCACCTGGGATAACACTTCTCGGAGCTGGTCGAATGTATATTTCTTGAACAATTTGGTCTCTATCTTTTTTCTGCTTTCAATGGCTTCTTGCAGAACCGCAGTTGCCCCTGTCACGTCCCTGGCTTTGATTATGGCTCCTCCCACCACAACGATGCTGGCCCCGGCTTCGACCACCTCTGCCACCGTCTCGCTGTTCAAACCGCCTGCCACCGCAACAGGTATATCCACCGCCTCCACGATATCACGTAATTCCGTTACGGGAGAATCCCCTTCCATCTGCTGGTCGATCCCAATGTGAAGGGCCAGGTAATCCGCTCCCAGAGCTTCGATCTCCCTTGCTCTCCCCACCTTGTCAATCACGCTGATAAGATCGCACATGATCTTGCAGTTATACTGTTTACCTGCTCTAATGGCTTCGAGGATGGTCCCATCATTGGACACCCCCAGAATGACCATCACGTCGGCTCCTGACTTTGCAGCCATCTCTGTCTCGTATCCCCCCACATCGGCGGTTTTCATGTCTGCCACGATGGTATGCTTCGGGAAGGTCCTGCGCAGGCTTCTTATGGCTTCCATGCCTTCACTTTTTATTAGAGGCGTACCCACTTCGATCCAGTCAACCCCACCTTCCACCGCTTCCTTCGATATCTGTATAGCTCGATGGAGGTTTGCCATATCCAGTGCAACCTGTAAAACCGGAAACTTTGTGCTCATGGACCACTTTAATCGAGCCAAAGAATAAAAAACCTTTCTCCGAATATCAAATATCGGAATACAACCTGGAATCAGCGATTAAAGGGTAAAATCAGACCGGAGGGTTTCCTGGTGGAGGTAATGTCATAATGATCTGATCATTACATTTCGAGTTCTTCGAGCACCTTTTCCTTTGTCTTCTTTGCCGCCTCGTTCTCCGGATTGATCTCAAGTACTTTTTCGATACAGGAAAGTTTCTCTTCCAGGTTCCCCAGCTTACCCAATGCGATTCCTTTATTAAACCACGCCTTTTCGTGAACGGGATCGAGACCAAGTGCCTCGTCATAGCAGGCCACTGCTTCCCGGAAATTCCCCATATGGCGCCCGTACAGGTTCCCTTTCTGGAACCATATCTCAGGATCTTCTTCGAGGTCCAGAGCCTGGTTGAAAAATTCAGTTGCCATATCCGGGTCCTTGAGATAGTTAGCATGTATCTTCCCCAGCTCCAGCAGTATCGTGGCGTTTTCCGGTTCGAGATTAAGCGCGTTGTTGAGGGATATTAGGGCCTCGTCAAAGTCCTTGAATTCATTACTAAGTAGCTTACCTTTTTCAAGCCAACCGATGGCCAGGTGCCGGTTGAGCTTTGTCAGCTCGTTGAAACAGGCAAGCGCTTCCTTGTGCCTGTCGAAATGCTCGGAGAGCATCATTGCCTTGTTGAACCACGCTTCCTGGTAGTTATCCTCGTGCTTGATGGCAAGATCCAGGAACTCGATGGCCTTGGGGAACTTGGACCTGGCACTGTAGATGTTTCCAAGGTAGAAATAGGATTGTGCCAGGTCATCCCGGAGTTCCACGGTTCTTAAAAAACACTCCTCTGCTTCGTGGAGAATATCTATGTTGAAAAGGGCAACTCCCTTGTAGAACAAAGCGTCCAGCAGGTCTTCCTTCTGGTATAAAGCAGCATTGAAGCACATTATGGCTTCGTCGTTCTGCTCCAGCTTGAAATAGGCAAGCCCCTTACCGGAGAACGCGCGGTAGTTATTCTCGTTGATCTTCAATGCCTCGTCGTAGCATTGGATGGCCTCTTCGAACAACTCCAGTTTCAAAAGAGCATTTCCCTTGTTCACGAAAGCCTGTTCGAATTTCGGTTGCAATATGAGGGCCTGCTCGAAATCCTCCAACGCTTGTTCGTATTTTTCTTGAAAATAATAGTTACAGCCCCTGTTGTTGTAGGTGTTCTCGTTGTTCGGATTTATCTCCATGGCCCTGTTGTAGCACATGATGGAGTTATCATAATCCTCGATAAGGGAATGGATGTTGCCCTTGTTGTACCAGGCATCTTCAATGTCATCGAACAAAGCACAGGCGTCCTCAAGACACTCCATGGCCTTGTCATAATTGCCGATCTCTTTCAGCACGGAGGCCTTTCTTGTGTTGGCTATGTAAAGCTCATTATCATCAGCCTTGCTGCTCTGAAGAACGATGTTATAGAAGGAGACCGCATCTCGGAATTCGTCTTTGCTCCAGGCTACATCACCATGGTGAATCTGTTGATCAAGTTCCTCTATCACGAAAAATCCTCCGTTTTACTATCATTGAAACCCTTTAGGATATATTCTCTTTTCGGTAATTATCCTGATATGTGTTTTTTTGGACCATATGATTCTGATAACGTTCAGCCCACCAACACTGTTACCGCACCACTGACTACAATTCCTCCGTGTGCTGTGCCGTCCCCCATCCTGACAGCTGGTTTCCCTCCCATGAGAACCGAGGCAGATCCCTTTACGAGGCTGTCGGGGGGACCCACGCACGTGGCCATATCTCCTATCACCGCAGCAGGCATGTTGGATATAAGTACCGTGGGAACCCCGGGGCCCGCAATGGGACCTCCCACATGCGGTACGGGAGGAATTCCAGGTGTTTGCATAGGGCAGGTGTGCATATCCCCCACTCTGGCTGCCGCTTGTCCCAGATTCATCACTCTCCAGTTATTAATTTATTTTCACCAGTGCGCCCTTCACTTCAAGAATCGCGGTGGCTTCCAGCTTGCCGGTGGCTCCCGATTTCAGTTCCATTGGAGCAGCAGTTTCGAACTTTCCCATGGCACCGGCCTTCAGCTCAAGATTGGCTTTACTCTCGCAAGTGAACCCCGCACCAGCCTTTATACTCGTGTCCATCTTTGAAGCCATGTCAAGTTTCTGACCGCTTTTCATCTTTATATCCTTCTTTGCACTGATCTCCAGCTCGTCCTCGGTGGCGAGTGTCATCTTCTTTACCGAACTTATGCTTATCTCCCGGGGACTGTCGATCTCGATGTTACCGTCCTGTTTTATTTTCACAACGGCTTTCCCAGATCTTACTGTAATGGTGGCTTTGTCCCTTCCGGAGGGTTCTTCGGTATCGATCTCTATGGAGGATTCTCCTCTTTTTAATAGGATCTTGGAACGCTTCTCGTCCACACTGTGAATGGAGATGGATGCCATACTGTCGCCGGAACCGAAAACCAGTTCGGATATCTTTGACGAGGTCTTACCCAGAAGTGACGTTGGTGTGGAATCGGACCTGCCAGTTTCGAGGATAAGCTTTGCTTCTTTCTCTCCTACACCCTCCAATCTCATATGGGATACGAAATCATCAGGTTCCGAGTCATCTCCCTCTTTCGGTAAGAAATTGGTCGCTATATCCACAATGCTCTCGTCATATCTCACCACCGTGCCGCTGTTGAACCGGATCATGTATTCGTGGCGGAACTCTTCTTCTTTGGGCAATCCCATGAATTCGATTATCCGGCGGTCCAGTAAGGGGGCGCCCTGTGAGGTATCCATATCTCCCTGGCGGTAGACATACGGATCGAAGGTGATGCGATGTTCGCCATCCGTATAAAGTGGGGTCCTTTTTTCCACAGAGTAAAGCCTTCCGGTGATGACTGGCATAGAAAATATGCCGTTGATGAATGATGTGAGGACCAGGTCGTTCACATAAGGTATGATTACCGAACCGCTGTGGGCGGTGGCTATGGGAACATTCTCCAGTTTCAGTGGTGCACCGTCCTTTGTTGTCCGCCCTTTGAGAAGCACCGAGCAATCGTAGTTCACCACATCGTCCTCTGTCTCATGGAGGTTTACAGTCTCCACGACGCCCAGCTCCAGGGTATGTATTTTTTCGATTTCGTTCCTGGCGATCTGCTGTATCATCTCAATGAGTGATGACATTTTTCTCCTCCATAAATCTTAAATTTGATTAATTTTATTTTATGAAATTCATTATCTTTAAATGATATGCAAAGGAATAAATCAGGACATTTATGCCTTCGTTCCCATGAGCTATGGGAAAAGCGCATTATAAATTTTGTATTACCGGTTCCGGGTTATTTTCTTTATCCTCTTCACTTTTCTTGATGGTATTGGAGCGGCAAGCACGGATAAGGGTGGTAATGACAGTATTTCTTCAGTAGGTTTGCCGACGGCAGGAAGGGTAAGTGAGTGCGGGGGCACCGATAATGGGGGTAACGGGGCTAATGAGGGTAGAGGTTCAGGATATGCCATGATTGAATTCGGGGTCCCCGGTGGAAAGGCAGGCGTGGTGACATTTAATTCCTCTTTATCATATGCAAATTGGCTTTCATCATTTCTAAACATTTCTTTTTCTTTCCTGACCCCTCTTTTTATGATCAAAACCAGTATTATGCCCACTGCGACCAATACTGCCACGCTTGCCAATGTTATCCACATCCATTTCGACTTACCGAGACCTTCATTTATTTCCTCATTTTGATCCCCGGTGGTTTCAGTGACGGATATCGTCACCGATTTCTCATCAGATCCATCATCCGCATCGGTGACCGTTAGAGTGATCGTGTAGGTTCCGGGTTTTGTAAATGTATGTTCCGCAGTGATTCCGGTCTTAAAGATGCTTCCGATCTCCCACAGGTATTCCAATCCTTCCATGTCACCAGCGGTATCGACTGAAAAGGTACCGTCGAGCAGTATCTTTTCTCCCACTGATAATTCTCTGGTACTGACGTTTATAACAGCTTCCGGTAGAGTGTTTTCGATATTTAGTTTCTGGGAGATGGTCCCTGTGTCCCCATCGTCATCTCTCACCGTGAGTTTCACATCGTGGGCCCCTGAACCAAGGAAGATATAACTAACCGTTTCACCCCAGAGCGTTTTCTCCCGGCCCATATTCCACGTAAAGTTTAGCCCGTCCATATCCGATTCAGTATCCATCGTTCCAGCTGCGGAGAAAATTATTTCTGTTAGTTTATCCAGTTCTCTCTTGGGTGAATAGGAAATTCTTGCCTCCGGAATTTGGTTGAGAATTGAATAGGACCTTGAGTAGTTGTAGGTCCCGTTGCTATTGTCTTTTATAAAGAGCTTCACCCTGTACGCACCTGAATAGTTGAAGGTATGGATAAAATCATTTTCATACTGCCATTCACTTGTGTTTCCATCGCCGTAATCCATGCGAAACTTGAGATCGTCCTCATCCGATTTCGTATCTTCACCGTATGCAGTGAATTTGATTTCATCGTCTTCGTAGACAGTATCCAGGGAAATGTCGAAAGTCCCCTCCGGAAGTAGATTATTGATGCTGACATTGACAATGAACGTCCCGATATCCATATCCCAATCCATTACGGATAGAATGGCGGAATAGTTTCCTGCCTGCCGATAGGTATGTTCCATTTCCGGGTATTGAGCCCAATCCGTCCGGATACCGTCACCGAAATCCCACCGAAATTCAAGCTCGTCGGTATCATTTTCAGTATCCTGACCGCTGCCGCTGAAAGCCAGTGGATAGTCCTCCACCCCGATGAGAGTGGAAGGTGCAGATGCAGTAGGCACTACGTTGTAGACTGTGACGTTAAGTTTGTCCGTATTAATGGAGTCATCGTTATCCCGGACCTCCAGGGTCACCAGGTAGTTTCCCTTTTCAGGATAGGCGCGGGCGGCAAGAGGTGAGTTTCGCCATTGTGTGGAGCCACCATCCCCAAAGACCCATCGGAACTCCAATCCGGCCGTCAAGTCGGAGGATGTATCGAAACTTTCGCTGCCGTTGAATACGACAATGGAGTCTTCAGCAGCAGTCAGGTCCGGTCCGGCATCGGCAGCCGGTGGCAGGTTCGAAACTTTAAAGGCCATAGTCATGCTGTCGCCCTGATTTGAGACACTGTCATAGAGTCGTGCGGAAATATTATAATCCCCGGTTACCCCTAACGAGAAGGTCGGGCTGAGTACTTCGCCATTCATTACAGGTGTCTCTTCATGCTCGAATGATCCGTCGTTGTCAAGGTCCCACTGTACTACATAATTACCGGAAACAAGGGGGGCTGCTGTTACGAGGGACGCGGTTATTTGCTCGTCCTCGTGAGGATCACCGGGGATAACCGATAGGGATTGGATAACAGGGGCCTCCCCCTGGGTGATCACCAGTCTCTGACCGGCATCCACATTGAACAGTTCCGAGGAGGTGCGGTCCGGCCATCTGATCTCGATCCGATCTATGGTTTGGGTGTCACCGAGACCAAAATGTACTATTGGTGAGTTCTGGAATCCGTGGCCTCCTGCATCACCCCCGATGATCCGTGACATGTGAGTATCCCCAACCGTAAGTATCACCCTTGCACCGATTGCCCCCGCATTTGCAGTTGTTCCCTTCAGTTCCAGCTCAAGCCAGTTATTCGAATTTCCTTCATTTCTGAACAGGTGAAGTTCCCGCCCTCCTTTGAAAGGAACAGTTCCTTCAGTTATGAGATCAAGGTCTCCATCGTTATCGTAATCACCCCAAGAGGCCCCTGAATTGGACCAAACCCTTATACCCAAGTTCTCAGCCTGGTCGCTGAAAGTTCTATCCCCGTTATTTCGCCATAAAAAACACCAGTCCCAAAAAGAGTATGTTTTGATCTGCGGTATCCACAGGTCCAGGTCACCGTCGTTGTCGTAATCGCCCCAAGTGCATCCGAAATAGTCCTCGTCCTTCCAGTAATCGTTGCCCTCGTCATCGGAAATCACGGTACCGGAGGGGGTGATGGGAATTCCAACCTCTGCCCTGATATCCTGAAAGTGATAATCCGGTGCCCCCGAAGATTCCAGCAATTGCGAGTCATCGCAGAACGCACCTCTATTCATTCCCGAACGCTCGTCATCCTTGTGTGCGAGATTGCTTACCCAGAGGTCCATATCCAGATCGTTATCAAAATCCCCCCAGGCAGCTCCCGGGCTGTGCCCATAATAAGGTCCGGAATTCTGGTAATAATCGGCATCCCCGTCAACGTCAGCATCCTGCGGTCCCGCTACGTTCCTGAAGGTCCCGTCCCCTTGGTTCTCCCAAAGATAATTAGGACAAAGATGATAATTACCAACATAAATGTCCTGCCATCCGTCGTCATTGTAATCGCAAACCGCTATGGACATGGCAGCATAGGCAGGGTTGTTCCGGTAGATGCCTGATTCAACCGTAACATCTGTGAACGATCCGTCCCCGTTGTTATGCCAGAGATGATCGGGCATGCCCCAGTTGGGCCAGTTGTACTGGTTGTAGCCATCCTTTACCCAGCAAGTGCAGAAAATATCGAGATACCCATCGTTGTCGTAATCCACCCAGGCAGCGGCTTCGGATGGAGCACCGTCCTTGAAATACATTTCTTCGGATGTGGCATTTGTAAAATGATAATCAGGAGGACCCTCGTTGTGCCAGAGCGTGTCTCCCCGGTCCGCGCAGAAGAAATCGAGATTACCGTCGTTGTCATAATCCCCCCAGATACTGTATCCCCTGCAGTCTATGCCCACCTGATCGGTGACCTCCAGGAAATCGAAGGAAGGCGGCCCCTGGTTCTCGAAAAGCATCGTACCGCTACTTATGTTGCCCCTTACGAGAAGGTCGATGTAGCCGTCGTTATTGTAATCCCCCCAGGCCAAGTTATCCCCTCTTATTCCTGAAAGGCCGGCCGCCGGCGACACGTTTATGAACATTACCGGTTCGTTCGATCGTTGCTGTGATGGTGGTGAAATTATTCCGGTATCCTGTTCCATATTATCCGATGAGTCTCCCAAGGCTCTACCTCGTTCGGAGGATATATTGGGGTTCCACCCATTAAATGATTGTGCAAGAAAGAATGCGAGGATCAATCCGATAATTATGCGATGCTTTCTCATGAATATGTCACCTGGAAATATCAAAAGGGAGATAAAAAACATTGACCGATGGATAAAGTATACCTGCGCATAAATAAAATTAGTATAAAAAAAAAGAAAAAAAAGAAAAAAAAAAGAAAATTAATTTGATATGCGGGTTTTAGGTTGTCGATTGTTGTTGGTATACGAAGCTACCCTGGTAGACAATCTCCATGTCCGGGCTTTTAATCATGACTTCGAATACGCCGCCTTTCTCGATGGTTATTCCCATGCTGGTCATGGGCATATCGAAGCCGATATACTCACCATCGCTCCATTGGGAACCGGTAGCCTCGACATTCTTTCCCTCGATCTTCCAATTCTTATCGTCGAACCGATAAGACTTGTTTCTGTCGCCACCAACAGGTGACAGGGCATCCTCTCCCTGATCCTCGTAATCTCGGAATGCGAAATCGAGGGCTTTAGGGGAGCGTCCCTGCTCGGTCACGTAGAAGAAATATTTCGAGGGGTCGATATCGACCGATTTCACAGCTCGGATCGTAAAGAAGCATCCGTGCGTCTCATCCTTGTTCACCCCATCCCTGGTCTCAAAGGCCATGATGGGTACATCACCTCCTGTGTCGGCCATGGAGATGACCCACATATATAAAACACCGGCCAAAACCACTGTTATTGCCACCATGAGGATGATAGCGATAACGGGCGATACGGCCTCGTCGTTCTTTTTCATTCTTTTCATATTTTTGTCCTCCTGTACACAAGCGCGTACAATTTTCTTATATGAATGCGGAGCTATATATAATTTATTACAAGGTTCGTTCAAGGGACAAGCTATGAAGAAAGTCTCTTATAAAAGGTCAATAAGCTCGTCTCTATTTTTGGGGCCAAAATATTTATTATCCCATTCTAACATTAGTGCGGGTTGATATGAGTAGAAAGATTACTATCTTTATAATGGCGATGCTGCTCTCCTTGAATTTCCTCCCGGTTTTCGGTCTGGCTATTTCCCCGGAAGGACCTATGGCCGATGATAATGGGCCTGGGGCTGCCTACTTTAATATAAATAGTTATTTCAGTGAGTATCATACTTATGAGACCATGCTGATGCATCTGGAGATATTGCAGGGGCAGTTTCCCGATATTATCCGGCTTTACGACCTAACCGAGAACACTGGACTGGGGAGAACTTATCAGGGACGCTCCGTGTGGGCCGTGAAAGTAGGTAAGGGAGTCGGCAGCGAAGCCGAATACTACGACGATCCCGCAAAGCCGAACGTGTTGATCTTTGGAGCCCATCACGGCAGGGAATGGATGAGCTATGAAGTATGTATCTATACTGCTTTCTATCTCGCATATAATTACGATAGAAGTAACGTGGATGACGATGGTGATACTCTTGTAAACGAGGACCTGCTGGATGGACTGGATAACGATAATGACGGTCTGATAGACGAAGATCCTTCCCAGGGTAGGGTGAACTATCTGGTTGACAACCGGGAGATCTGGATAATTCCCATGATAAACCCCGACGGTGTTGCATACGACCACACGATTTCCAGGGCAGGCACAGGTGGCGGGTGGCGGAAGAACCTGCGCAATAACATTCCACCCTTGACCGATGAGTTCGATCCGGACAGTGACGGCGTTGACCTGAACAGGAACTATCCCTATATGTGGTGGGCGAACAGCAAGGGTAGCGTTATCAATCCGGACGGTGTGGTGATAGCTATGGATTCGGCTAACCCCACTTCCGATGTATATCGAGGACCGCCCGACGGCGAGAACCAGGATGGTGATTCAGGTACAATGGGACTGATCCCCCGAGTGGATGAGGATCCCGTGGATGGTATTGATAACGATGGTGACGGTAGGTTAGATGAGGACCGTGATGGGGGTTTTTCTGAACCCGAAACCCAGGCGATGGGGGCTCTGGTCAAGACCTTCGACGACCAACCCGATACAGGGAA
Source organism: Thermoplasmatota archaeon (assembly GCA_030740765.1). GTDB lineage: Archaea > Thermoplasmatota > Penumbrarchaeia > JASLWR01 > JASLWR01 > JASLWR01. The sequence goes on along the minus strand of JASLWR010000006.1, from coordinate 77,666 downwards.
CATACCTTTTGTCACATCGATCTCTTATCACAGTGTTGCCGGGCTCGTTCTATGGCCCTGGGGTTACACAAGAAGATCAACTCCCCACGATTCTCTATTCAAGGATGTCGGAAACCGATTGGCCGAGGCCACCGGGTACCAGGGTATGCAGGCCACAAGCCTCTATCCCGCCTCGGGCGACAGCGAGGATTGGCTCTACGGCTCGGGGAACATTCTCGCATTCACCATCGAACTAGACGGTCCTGATGGAGGTTTTCATCCCGCCACGGAGCATATAATACCGATCTGCAAGAAGGCCCTGGCGGCCAATCTCGGTCTATTCGATCTTTCCGACAGGATCGAGGTGGCAAAACAGTATCACCTGACGCTGGATCAGGCCGTCGTGGGGGTGAAGGTGGCAAATATACAGACGGTTGTAAAATCGGATGAGGATATCTTGATACAGGCCGAGATCCTTAACGAAGACAAGATGGTCCCCGATTCACTTACGCTATATTACAGCCAGGATGGTGAAAAATACCAGCAAACTACGATGGAGTTCCATCGCTCATCCGGGTATTACGGGACCATTATTAAAGACATCCCCCCCGGGACTACCTTAAGATATTATATCACTGTCCGGGACGTGAGCGGCATAACCGCGTATGCACCGGATTACGGGCCGTACGATCCCCATTCCATCGACATAAGCCCGGAATCAGGTCTTTCCACCCTTGAGAACGTGATAATGGTCATAATGATGTTTAGTATTTTACTGGTTGTGTGGGGAGGATTCGTTGGCCTTATATTAATGGCCTTCAAGGCGGAAAAGAGGAAGAGCAAGCTCACCGCCTGATATCAGGACATTCTAAATAAAGGAGAAATCGGTCATGGAAAAAAAGGGAGGGAAGGAGCAATTTTCATCGAGGTGGGGTCTCGTCCTGGCTGCACTGGGAGCGGCGGTAGGGACCGGTAATATATGGCGTTTTCCCAAAGAGGTCGCATCCAATGGCGGTTCAGCATTCATCCTTATCTACATACTATTCCTTTTCTCCTGGTCCATTCCTTTATTGATCGCCGAGTTTGCCATTGGAAAGAAAACACGGATGGGCACAATAGGTGCATTCAAGAAGATTCTCGGTAAGAAATACCTATGGATGGGCGTGTGGATGATGCTGGTCTCCGCAGCCATAAACTTCTATTACGCCGTGGTCATGGGTTGGACCGTCAGGTATTTCTGGGTGGCACTTTCCGGAGGCATCACCAGTGAAGTTGATACATTCCAGCTGTGGGATTCATTTATTTCCTCATGGCATCTAGTGATTTTTTTTCAGGTGATATCGCTGGCGGCGGGACTCTTAATCGTGTATTACGGCGTTGCTAAGGGTATAGAGAAGGCCACCAAGTTCATGATCCCGGCACTTTTCCTTCTTTTAGTGGGAGCTATGCTCTGGTCTCTTACATTGCCTCGTGCATATCAGGGGCTTCGCTTCATGTTCTGGGCGGACTGGAGCGCACTTGGCAGCGGGGAAACTTGGATCCGCGCACTTGCCCAGAGCGCATGGTCATGTTCGGCAGGGATGGGGATGGGCATCACTTATGCAGTCTACATGTCAAAAAAAGAGGATATTGCATTGAATAGTTTTTTGACAGGATTCGGAGACAGTGCCATTGCTCTCGTTGCAGGGATCGCGGTCATATGTACTGTATTTGCCTCTGCTAACAGCTATGAGGCTGCTGAAGGGTATCTAGCCGAGGGTGGTACCGCATTAACTTTCATTTACCTTACCAACCTGTTTGCGAAGATGCCTCTGGGCTGGCTCATTGCCCCTATGTTCTTTCTGGCAATGGCCTTTGCAGCTCTAACCTCGTTGATCTCCGGGATGGAAATTTCAGCGAGAAATCTCATAGATTTCGGTTGGACCAGGAAAAAATCTGTGATAGTTGTAACCGTGGTTACCTTTTTACTCGGCATTCCCTCTGCCGTCATCGTGCTTCACCTGAATGGCGCCCCAGTCACGGCATTCCTTGACAACCAGGACCTCGTGTGGGGGATCGGGCTCATCGTTAGCGGCTTCTTCGTGGCGTTTGCTATTTGGAAATACGGAACATCCAGATTCAGAAGGGAATTCATCAACACCAAGTGGAACGACCTCAAGATCGGAAAGTGGTGGGATATAATCATTAAATACTTTTTCCCGGTGCAGCTGATAGCATTGTTCGGCTGGTATTTGTACCAGACCTGGTCATCTCCGTCAAAGGAGTGGTGGCATAAGGGACATTGGGCAGTTATCGTATTATTACTAGAATGGGCGGCAGTCATGGTAATAGCCATACTTCTTAACCGCAAGCTGGGAAATAGGTTGGATGAGGTGGAGGCCGAGAAGCGCAGGGCCGACGAGGAAGAAGCCGCACAGGCAGGTCAAATAGTGGAGCCGTTACAAACCTACGAGATAATCGATTTCGGTGAAAAGGGGTAGGATGATACAAATGGATGACGGATTATCTACCTGGACCACAGTAAGGGAAAAGGACGTGGTGGTTCTCAGCGCCCCAAAGAACTGCCACCTGATCAAGGCAGGTGATGGAAGAAAGAGGATATCTCAAATTGGTGTTTTCAATACCTCGTCGCTGGTTGGACGGGAGTACGGCGACACTCAACGACTGGGTCCGAATATATTCACTATACTTAAACCTACACTGCCTTTGCTCCACCGTGCATTCCGGAGAAAAGCTCAGGTGATAACGCTGAAGGATGCTATCACAATTGTGGGCGAGTTGGGTATCAGGTCCGGGAGCAACGTGTTGGAGGTTGGTGTGGGTTCTGGTTTCATGACTGCAGTGTTATTGTGGTTCATTGGGTCCGGGGGTGAACTGATATCATACGAGAGGAGAAAGGATTTTGCGGAAATTGCGGAAGAGAACATCCGGTCGGCAGCCCTTGATGGGAACTGGAGCTTGAAAGTGTCCCCCGGCGAAGAGATTGATGAGAAAGACCGATTTGACTGTGCTGTAGTGGATGTGCCTGAACCATGGAGCCTCATGGAGAACGTTGGAAACGCCCTTCTAAGAGGCGGGAAAGCTGCATTCTACATGCCGACCTACAATCAGTTCGAGACTTGCCTCCGGGCTTTTGGGGATGCGGGATTATCTAAGACGGGTGCAAGAGAAGTTCTTGTACGGGATATGACCACCACAGAAGGGAGTATCAGGCCCTGCTTCGACATGTTGGGTCATACTGGTTTTCTTCTGTTCGCAAGAAAGCGTTGAAAGCTGAATATATTTACATTTTTTTCTATGATCCGTATACAATTCAAGGCTGGAATTTTGCGAAGATGGATTCAGCGGAATCGGCCCTTTGGGCTCCCGTAGCACTCTTGGTTATCATAGATATCCTTGATCCTGCCCGCATGTGTGCGGTCAGGCTCAGGTGCTCACTCCGTTCCGATGCATCAGATGCATATGCACCCTCGGCAAGTGTGCTTACGGGGGCACCTACTACAACCTGCGCCTTCAGGGGTGTTACCTTTCAGACGATTCCTCGCACATTATCAAGCTGAATATTCAACATTTTATCGAGCTTTTCACCATTGACAAAATACAATAGCGAACAATTTAAATCATAGTTTTATAATAACATCGCGGGTGTAAATTATGAAGATAATCAGTGAAAGGATCAACGGACAGTTCAACGATGTATCTAAGGCAATTGACGAAGGGAACAAGGAAATAATCCATGGACTGGCTAAGAAACACATAGATGCAGGAGCGGACATTCTTGATATCAATACCGGGCCTGGTAGAAAGAATGCGGCCGAAGTGATGAAATGGCTCGTGGAGACGGTTTCCGAGGTCACAGATATCCAGCTGGCCATCGATTCACCCAAGATCGATGTGATCGAGGCGGGAATGAAAGCCACGAAGAATCCCTTGATGATCAATTCCACCACCGCAGAGCAGGAAAAGATGGACAAGCTCTTTCCCCTTGCAAAGGAATATGATGCAGATATTATCTGCTTGACAATGGACAAGGCCGGGATTCCTTCCGAGCCGGATAAGAGAGCCGAACTTGCAATGATCATGCTCTCGAACGCCATGATGCATGGAATAGCACCGGAGAAGGTCTACATCGATCCGCTGGTTCTCCCAGTTAGCGCGTCCCAGATGCAGTGCGCCAATCTTTTGAAGGCCATGGACATGTTCCAGGCCCTTTCAGATCCGGCTCCCAATTCCGTCGTAGGGCTCAGCAACGTTTCCAACAACACCAAGGAACGCTCTTTAATAAATCGGATATATCTTTCGATGCTCATGTCCCACGGTCTTACTTCGGCGATAATGGACCCTGAGGATGAAGATCTGATGAACGTCATGAAGACCGGTGAGATACTGCTGAACCAGAAACTCTATGCGGATAATTACCTAAGAGGCTAGAACGATTCATGTGTGACCGCCGAATGAAAATCATGCGGTTTCTCTCCTTTTTCCTATGCAAATTGGAGGTGTTGGTACATTCATTATTCGATCTGGCCTGTTGAATCCCAATTTTTATAAATGACGGAATTCATATAATATATTAATATCAAAAGAAATTTATAATAAATTACTATACAAAAAAGAAAACGAAGTCCTGGCCCGACCCCTTCAAAAGAATAGCTAATAATTGAGAAATACGGTCGGGCGTCAGAGATGACACTTTGATATATTTATACGATTTGAGGGAGAATTATGAACAGGGAATGCACTTTCAGGATGAGAAAAATTGGCTTTTTTCCCCTATTTGTGGTCATATTGATCGGGCTTGCATCATCCTCCGCGAGCGCTATCAGCGCAACAGCCGATCCGGGACTTACTGGTAATTTCACAGGTCACGTCGACCTATGGTACATGAGCACCCAGAGCTACCGGAAGGCGGCTTTGAACATAGAGAATCCCAACAATATTGTGAAACTCATCACAGGGATCCAGATGACCTTCAATCTCAGCGATGCCCCTGGATATGCTGGTAAGGTATTGGTTCAGAGGGATGATCTGGGTAATGATAATGATGCATATATAGAGCACCAGATCGCTGGGTTCAACTTTGGTAATGAAAAGACGCAGAACTTCCTCTTTACGGAAGATGAATATCTCATGGTTGACTCTAATTATAATATACAGTTCCGGCCTACTAAACCCCAACACCTGGCCCTCCAGTGCCTGGAAGGAGACGAGGAAGAAAAATCGTTCTTCTGGGACCCGAAGACCGGGGATTGGGCGACAAACGCCCCTACGGATCCTACTTCCCCCAATATCGCGGGAAAGGAATGGGCAATGAGCGCCCTGGCTGAAACGGCAGTCCGTCTCTCAAAAGACATGCCATCCCAGAACTCCTTTACTACACCTGATGTAGTTGACGGATTTTACGTGAACCTCGATATGGACAAGACCTATGTCTTCTTTCTCGAACACTCTCCACAAACAAACTTCCAGATGTACCTTTACAGGGACCGGGATGTCGGTGGCATACCGGGAAAAATGAACGGTGACACTCTATTAGCGAGCAGTTCGGGTCCTGGCGATGAGAAGAAGCTAACTGTGACAGCCCAGTATACCGGGCGATACTATATCCTGGTGAAACCACAGGGTGGTACCGGGGGTATCTACGAACTGAAGTTTACCGAGAACCAGAATCCCGTGGTTGAGACAGGCGAGGATGTGTATGCCAACATGAGGTTTGGGAAAAGCATAGCAGTAAATTTCGAAAATACCCAGTCATATGATCCCGACGATGATCTCAACAACAACAAGGAGATCGACCAGGGTGAGGATGACAATCTGGAATACTACTGGGACTTTGACGATACCAACAATCTTCCCGAGGATTTTGCCGACTGGGACAAAAAGGGACAAAGCGTGGTGGGAACGTTTACCAAGGGTGGACAATACACGGTGACCCTTGCAGGTGTCGATCCTTACGGGGCCTTTTCCCTGGATACCTTCGACCTGTATCTGAACTACGTCCCGATAGTAAAAATGAAAATCGAAGGATTGGTGGAGGGCGTCGCCTACGTTGAGCAGAAATTGACCTTCACTGCCGACGGTTCTTACGATCCCGACGATGACCTGAACGGGAACGGGATTATAGACGGTTCGGAAACGGATCAACTCACTTACAGCTGGGATTTCTATGATGGTATCGACAAGAACATGGATGGAAATTACAGTAATGACACTGATGCATCGAACAAGATGTGGCTGATGAAATATATCAAACCAGCAGATTACAAGGTGACGTTGAACGTGTGGGATAACCCGGAACCGGCGGACAGGGCGTACAACTCCACACATCTGGACATTACAGTTATTGATCCCGTGGACATAATGAAATTTTTCGGCGTGGATGATGATGAAACCATAGAGCATGAAAGCGATCAGTCGACGAACCCTTACGACGGTGAGTCGACAGGGGATGATGCTGCCGTCAGGACCATGAGTGGTTCCGAAGAGAAAACCTATTCCGTGGGTGGTTACAACGTGATCAATGTCAACTCCATCTCCGCGGAGAAGGACGGAAACTACCTTGTTTTGAGAATGACCACTGAAGGGAAGATATTGGTGGAAGAATCGGATAATGCTGTGGCCATTTATAATATCTACATAGTGGAGACGGAGATTGACAAGCAGTTCAGCGAACCCGTGATAACCTCTGATAATTTCGAGAACCTGGTCTTTGAATACCTTTACTGTTTCTCATTCACTCACGGGATATTGACAGGTATCTCCACAGTCGACGACGAATTCCAATTCACCCCGAATTCAACTATCGAGGATGACGGTTATACGCTGGTCATAAGGATCCCTGCCCAGGACTTGAAAGGTATAGAAGAAGAGATCGACATAGACGAGGACGAGTTGGTCGATATCTTTGGTGTGGCGACCTATACAATTACGACCACTTCCATGGGAGAGACAGTTCAGCATTTTGCCCGAGACTCAACGGGTTCTCATACTTCCGGGTATCCGAAGAATTTCTGGCCGGATCCTCCGATTCTCGATACTGATGAAGACGGGCTCACCGACCTTGAAGAACTGGATATAGGGACTGATCCGAATAATCCGGATACGGACGGCGACGGTATTCTGGATGGGGTGGACAAAAATCCACTCTCACCAGACGAGGAAAGCATGGTCTGGATAATCCTTCTGGTGCTGGGAGGGGTTGTCGTGCTTATTGTGGTCCTCATCGTAATACTTATGATAAAGAAGAAAAAGGCAGCAGGCGACGGTTACAGGGAATACACGATCGCAAAACCCGGGGCGTCCTCGGGCTTCTCCGTTGGGGCTAAGCCGGCAGAGGCACCACCCCAGGCGGGACCTCCTGCCTGGCAGGGACAACAGGCGGCACCGCAACAACAGTACGGTGGCGGAGGGGGATACCCACCGCAACAGCCTCAAGAGGGGCAAGCGGTTCTCTGCGCTTCATGTGGTGGCATCTGCCAGCAGAACACAATGGGTCAATGGCAGTGTCCACGCTGCGGTTATGTTATGCCCACATATTGATTTTATATCATTCAAAGCCTGGAATAAGTCTGCTAGTCCGGGTACTTGATATATAATTATCCAGACCTGAAGGTAACTCGTAAAAAAAAAATACCACCTTTACCGTTATTTCAGGGGCTGAAGATTATTTTTTCGATTCAGCGGAATCGATCCCCACTTGGCTGCGATTTTGCGAACTTTGTCGAGACTTGACGACATACTTGCGGGCAAGTCAGATGAGCCCGCAGGAAACCAAAGGTTTGCGAGGGCTCAGGCGTATTTACGATACGCCGGATCCTGACGGGTAATGTCCCGGCAGGGATAGAAACATCTTGATGTTTCAAGATGAAATGGGAGCCCGCAGGGGTCATCGAGATTCGCACTATTGACAATATCTAATCTCCGAGCTCATCTATCTGTCTCAACAGGGGTTGAAGAACTGTATCAAGGCTCGACGCTATGAGTTCGATGGGTTCTTTCGTCAGGTCGGAGGCATCTCCATAGCTGTAATTGACGAGCATCTCGAAATCTTCCCTGGCATCCGGGAAGTCTTCGTAGAACTGTTCCTGGAGTTCGGTGGGTGTTTCAAATTTCTGTCCCATCACCCGGTAGTAAAGCTGCATGCTCAGCTGGCAGTAGAATGCCAGTGAGGTCAGGAATCCTTCGAGTTCTTCGGGGTCGCCCAGTGAGTGTAAAAGTTGGCTCCGGAGAATGAGCATGTAGCGTCGTACCGCCAGTTCGGCCTGGGCGCGGGCGTGCTCGTAATCCATTTCCGGGAGTATGCGGAGTATGTCGTTTCCCCTTAGAATCTTGTAGTTCATAGTTACCTCCATGAGCTCGTCGGGTACACTGTCCGACATACCCTCTAGGTCCACCAGTTCCACAACGTGGGGGCCGCCTATCCCCTCATGCTTCCATTTCGCAACTACGTCCGACATAGCCTGGATGGTATCGGGGTCGTAATGATTAAGAGCGATAAAGATAGGTATTTTCGTTTTTCCTTCGATATAATTGCCCACCAGGGGAGGGCCATATACTGCCGTGCAGATGTGATTCTTGCCAATCGCCTCAACGATTTCATCTGCGAAAGCCGTAGCTTTTAAGATAGGATCCATATTATCTATCACCTTTCCGTCTCTTTGATAGAAAAATCTTCTAGTTCTCTTTGATAGAATATCATTAATGGTTATAATACTTCTGGTGAATCTGTCGTTGTGATATTCCAAAAAGCTAATTGGAGCGATAATTCTAAAAGTCGAGAAAACGTTAAATCGGAGTTAGCGGATGATGACATAATTGGTGTGACGATGACGCCGGAAGTATCCCTGATGAAGAAGACCATGGTGCTAGGGACTATCGGGCTTTTGCTCCTTCTTGCCTTTTTTACCCTGGTCTATTATTCCATGAAAAAGCAGACTATAGAAGAGGAATGGTATTACAAACCAACGAGATCACTCCCGGACAGTTTCGTGATATTTGTGGATGAACCGGAAACTGAATGGGAACATATGTTCGCGTCTTCCCTTTCAAGCCTATCCAATTCGGATAACTACAACCCACTTTTCATTCTCGATAACGGTGCCCTGGACGAGCACCAGTTGTGGACTATTCGCAATTCCATCATGAATGATCTACCCAAATTGCTCTTCTCCAATGACAAAAAAGTGGCAAACAACGTATCGGCCCAGGTGGATTCAGTGATCTTGTATCCGATGAACGATAAGATACTGGGAACCTTCCTGGGATTCGACGGGTACATAACGGTGGCGTCCTACCGCGAATCGCTATGGGCATCTCCCGTATGCGCTCACGAAAACAAAATAATGATAATCGGCGAAGCTACCTTTGCCATACAGGAAGAATGTTTTTCGAGGATGACTGCCAGGGGTTTGAAAGCGGAATATGTGATACTTACGAATCCTGAGGATTATCTCGAAGGAATTTATGGTGAGTATCTGGACCCCTTCAACATCAAGTCGTTATCCCTGATGGCGTCACAGCTTGCCAGCTACCATGGTGCCTTCGTGCTCACCGATATCGTTCCGTCCAAAGAACCGATAGGTGACATCTATCCGGATGATAACCCCGAAGCAGCCTGGAACGACTGGCAGACGGGTGCTCTGGTAAAGCTGAGGGAGATAAATACGAAGATCGGGCCGGTGAAGTATGTTGCCCTCGTTGGGTCCATTGCAGCAGTCCCTCACTTCTTCGTGGCGGGTTTTTCCGGTAGCGGGAACGTTTCCTCCGATAACATTTATGGCTTTCTGGACGACGATCCCTACACAATGGATGCCGCTGTGGGTCGAATTATCAACTACAACCTACCGGGCGCTTCGAATCAGATAGCGCGAACGCTTGGATACGATATGATCAACTCGAAAATCAAAGTACAACAAACAATTGGAGGCGATCGGGAAGTAACATGGAGGACCCACGGGTCCGTGTGGAACGGTTTCGAAGTGGCGGACCAGAGATTGCAGATGAGCCCGGGGTGGTATATGAAGGATGACCTCGAGGATGAGGGATTCTCCTGGGACTACATGCGGACTACCGGGAATGAGGGCTACCGGGATCTGATCTCGGGAAAAGAGGTGGATTTTCAACCCGTAATGGAATCCAGCGGAATAGTGTTCTATCGCGGTCATGGGTCGCATCACGCCAGCCTTTACGTGTATGAACCGGACGAAGAATATACCAAGGGGAGACTTGAGGGCTATGTTGAAAATTCGGATATGGGATCCGAGGTGGCTGATGTGGACTCGGCCCATCATTATTTCATGCCGCCCCAGATAGGTGTGTTCGTCTCGTGCCTCAATACAAAGGCTCAAGGTTACAGTGGTGAGGAGCCAACTGATCTCCAGGAATTTTTCTCTATCAATTATCTCTACGGTGGGGCCATCGGTCTTTTTGGGGCCACTGAAGTGAGCTATTCGAACCTCGGACAGGACTTAAAGCAACTTCCGGGTCGTAATATGGGAAATTACCACTGGGATAAGAACAACGCCTGGTATGCATTCCTGGCCGACGGTCTGCTGAATCACGAGGACGAACACGGATCTATGGGTGAGATGCTTCAATGGGCCGAGAACAGATACATGAACAATCCCAACAAGGACTACAAGGTATCCCCGCTTATTCATCAGGGTGACAGCGTGGACTGGGTGGAAGTTACGTTCTTCTGCCTCTACGGCGACCCCGCCTTCAAGATGCCGCAGTCACGGCAAGGGCCTAACGAAGTTGACCCTTGGCATAACGGGGATAACGATGTTTGAGGGTAATTTTTTATATGACCCATCATTCCAGAACTTCTGGTTCATCCGCAAATCCGATTTTGGGAAACGATCTGTAGGTGGCAGTGCAGATATTTGATAGATGTCCGTTAATCCGTCGAAGAAAATTCAATAGAAGCGCGTATATCAGCGCCTCCTCTCTTCCAATGTTCTCATCACGATCTATGCTCTGCAAGATCTCAAGATGCATTTTCTTGACCTTTTCGTGTGTTTGAACTGCCACCTTTGCTTTCTCCTCATCCTCGTTTTCAAAGGCCCGTTTGGTCAATGTAAATATCTCGATCAGTAAATCGTACATGTCCATTAACCTATCATTGTAAGACTCGGTCTCAGGTCTTCCAGAGAGAACCGATAATAATTGAGCGATGTTCTTGGTGTAATCCCCGATCCTCTCGTAATCGATGATTATGCTGGTTAGAGAGAGAGCGGCGGAAAAATTGGGATTTCGTGATGTTGAAACGTAGTTAAAAAGACGTCTCCTGATTTCGATGATCTCCCTGTTTATCTCCTTGTCCTTTTTAATGACGGTCAAGTCGCATTCCGGGATTTTTCCCATGATACAACCAAAGGAGTTCTCGAACATATCCCGGGTTTTATCGTGTACCCTGCCGGTCTGCTTATATGTTCGCTCCAGCAGCTCGTGTCCCGAAAGTGCCCTGAAAAGATTGGTGAATTTCATTTTACTTGCTCCTGTTCATCGATATTTAGTGTGCTACTGCTTTATCTATTTTTGGACTTTGGGAAGTACTAATTGAATAACTGGGTCAGCAATACCACCGTTAATGGTATTAAAAAGAAAAATACAATAATTATGATAATGGCGACGTGTCTCCGCTTCATCACAATTCGCCCCAATCTCTTGGCTGTGGAGATTGGGATCTTGCGGAATGGATAGAACAGTATCACGGCGCTTACGTTGAATGCCAGGTGGGAGAATGCCAGTGCCACCGCGTCCGTTGATTCGGTTACAAGTGACGAAAGTAGCGCTGTAACTGTGGTGCCTATATTGGCACCCAAGGTGAATGGGAATATCTGTTCAAGAGTGATCATCCCGCTTCCGACAAAAGGTATCGCAAGAGAGGTTGTCACGGAACTGGACTGAATTATCGCAGTAATGACCAGGCCAAAAATAAAGCTGATTGCCGCAGTTCGAAAAAAATACTTGTCAACCACTTTTTGTACCTTCGTTTCCATCAAGCTCTTAATGGACGAGGTTAATATCTTCAGGGCCAAAAATAGCAGTATTAATGAAACTATGATCCAGATCCAGGAAGTATCGCTAATGGAAAAACACCAATCCACAATGGGGTTTGTGATGACCTTGATGGGGCTCAGGAATGTTACTCCCCCTTTTCCCGTGCTTTTTCCCGCTAGAAAGAGCGAAATGCGCTCGAGGTAACCGACTCCAAAAATTGACCTAGTGATAACCTCCAGGGGGAAGAAGACCATGGCAGCCATGACGTTGAACAGGTCGTGAACCGTGGCCCCCGCAAACGCCCTTCTGAATTCTCTTCTCCGAGATACATGGGCAAGGGAAACAAGGGTTGCGGTCACCGACGTCCCAATGTTCGCCCCTATGATGATGGGTATTGCGAGATGCAGCGGTATCTGCCCGCTGGCCACCGCAACCACGGCGATGGAAGTAGTGCATGAAGAACTCTGAACAATGGAGGTGGCGAGAATGCCTATGAAAAGACCAGCAAGAGGATTTGTTACAAGGGAAATCAACCTTTCAGACGTACCGCTGCCCATAGATTTGAATGAAGTCCCCATCATGGTGATGGCCAGAAAGAACAGGTATAACGCTAGAAGCAGTGAGAACAGGCGAGTACTTTTTAACAATATCCGAAAGCGAAGGGACAATTCCCCTCTACTCAGACCCTTAGTTCCGTCAGTGGTTCTTTCAAAAAGACCGTTTTTCATTTTTTGGCACCCGGACCTAATTTATTATCCGTTTTTGCTATATAACGTCCGACCATTTAATAAACCTTCCCGAAGTACAATATAGATGCCTACTTCCTTCTATATATTATATTGAGATTATGGAATCCAGTAAAATAAAACGTTTTCTTCTGGGTCTACGGGCCGTGGGGGGACTGTATAATTTCAGACCCTATAACATTTGTCGCATCCCTTCCGGTGTATCAACGTGGCATCCACCGCACCGCATTTCGAGCAGACCCATGCACCCTGCATGATATTTCTCTTTACCTTTGTCTCCTCACGTTCGATAACAATGGCCGGTGCGCTTATCTCATCGAGACCCGAAAAGGCTTTTGGAAACGGTGGTGGAAAAAATCGCTCTTCGCTGGATGGCGGGTGTGTCTGTATTGCCGAGAGGTCGCGGGGAGAAAGCTTGCTGAAACGTTCTTTTCTGAGACTGTTGATGACAAGACCTACCACCAGGCCAAGGATGAAGGCAGTGAGAACCAGAATGAACTCCAACACGTCCAGACTTACCATTGTGAAAAATAACCAAGATGTGATATTTATAACTTTCTCCGAATCTGCACGTTCCCAGTTTTGTTTAGTGGAGTAAAGCCGCCGATAAAAAAATTATTGGACCCAATAAGTTCGGCTTAACTGATAATCAGTCTGTCACGACCATGTTCCCATCGATCAGGTCCAGTTCGATGGTCTTGGGCCCTTTTTTCATCAGATCGACGTTCAGAGTGAGAGAACTGCTCTTGTAATTCATCTTGAAATGCTCGAGACAGGAACGGTAGACCGCGCCTTGCTTTCCCTTCTTTCCCCCTTCCTTGCCAATTTTCCTGATCAGGCCCGCTGCCTCCAGTTGGGCGATCTTCTTGTAGCATGTGGCGAACGGAATGAAATATGTGAACGCTATGTCGCGGATACTCATGTTACGAAGTGTCGTGCTCATTAGAATCTTGAAACAGTAATCATCCATCAGCAACTGCCCCATGGCGAGTTCCTTGATGTCGAGGTTCTCTTTCAGATCGATTGTCGTTTCATTCCTGACCATTTTTCGTACACCTGTTGGATTTTGTAAATCTAAAAGTTATCGTTGACCCAATGAGTGATAAAATCATATTTAAGAACAGAGCTACAAAAACAACATGTAATCTCAACGGGTGAATCCTATTTTCGATAATTGGGAGTGATAAAAACTTAAAAAATATCAGATGAAAATTCAAAATCAATCTAGCTCAAAGCTTTTCGGCAGGTATTTTGCGCAGTTATCGCAGTACCACCGCCGGTATGAAACCACGTGTCGTATCCCTTCACCGCAGCTCGGGCATCGCCGTTCTTTCTCCATTAGATCAGGCTTCATTTGTCTTTGCTTGCGAGGCTTTTCCTTTTCCGCTTCTTGCTCAGTTGACCGTCTTTCCCGTTCCGCCTCGATCATCTCCCGGTAAGCTTTCACTTCGGCCTCAGCAGCGTATGGATCTCCCATAATCTTAGCTTCCAGTTCATCCGGTGGGGAAATTCCCAACTCATTTCTCGCAAGTTCGGAGACAATCGATATGAGTTCCTTTTTCTTCCTGTTATCGGCAACTTGCCTTTCCCGTTCCGCCCTTCTCCTCTCTTGGGCCATTTTCCGTTCCTTTTTCTCTTTCTCTCTTTCTTTTGCAAGTCTTTCATCTTCCGCCGATCGCCTTTCCCTGGCCAATCGCTGTTCGAGGGCCACCTGGCGAAGTTCATTATTTCTGGACATGCTGCGCTTCAAGGGATGGAAGAAACAGATCTTCTCTCCGCTCCTTTCTCTCCTCCGCCTCTCTCTTTCCCGCCGCCTTTCAGCAGCCTTGCGTTCTCTCTCAGCCCGTTTTCTCTCCCTTTCCTTCCGCCTCTCCTCCGCAAGCATTTCCCTTCTGGCCCATTTTCTCTCCCGCGCCTCTCTCCTTTTCTCCCTTCACTTTCGACTCCAGCTGCCGAGGAAGTTTTTGAGCCGGCCCCATAATGAGGGAAGCCACCATTTCTTTACTCGTTTTTCTACCACTTTTTTCGATCTTTCTCTTAAAAGATTATATAGATAATTGATCAGGGTAACAAGAAGTACGATTCCGGCAATTAACAGCACACCAAGTGTAATGTACCACGTTACAATGGAAAGAAGCTCCTTGTTCGGAGAATCCTGTCCATCAGTTTTCTGGTCAAGATAGGGCCAGTTATCCGGATTCGTTATTGTTTTTATTTTATCCGAAAGCTCCTCCGCACCCTTAGGAGCATAGTATCTTCCCTTTCCAGCATTGGCAATTTGTTTTAACTGATCCCCATTTCCATCCCCGTAATTAATAACATGCAGCTTGCAATCTATCACCATCATTTTTACGTTACCCGCGGAAACAACCGGGTCGCCCTTGCAGGTCTCCCCGCCATCGGTTAGAATGATAATCGCGCCTTCACTGCCGGCAGAATTGTTATCCATATAGCTAATGGCCATTTCAATAGAATCGGCGAGTGGGGTGTAACCGTGGACCTCAATATTTTCGATCTTTGCCCTGACATCCCCAAGATCGGTAGTGAATGGATTTTCCAGTATGATTTCGTCGCAATCGTAAAACACTATCAGGGCCACTTCCGTGCTTCCGCCCAATCCATCCAGGGCTCCTTTTGCCGCCACTTTCGCATCATCGATCTTGAAGGCTGTACCGTCTTCGTTATATTCCTCCATGCTGCTGGAGGCATCGATAATGAGTATGACTGAATCGGTGATGGGTTCCCCCTTGACAGGATATGAGATAAACTGGAAAAGGGAGATGAGAATCATTGAGAATATAATATAAAAAAACGCTTTTTGTCTCATACTAGCTCCTGTTACACTTCAAACGGGAATTATTGTCCCGGATTCCATGAAATTTAATAATAAATTCTCATTCCTTCAGGTAAGCACCGCATGAGGGACAGAAGTCCAGCTCAGCTATCAGCTCCGCCCCGCAGTATCTGCATTTTTCTTCCTTTTTAAGGATCTTCCTCTCCCCGCTGTCGAGCATTGCGGAAGGGTACATGACACCGGGATGCCTGAAATCAACTGTTTCGTCCCCTCTCTTTTTTATCTTTCTAGCATAGAGAAATATCATTAGCCCGATATATGCGTAAGGGATCAACGTGATGCTGTTGTATACTAAAAGATTTGATATTTCCTCGTTATTTGAAATCCACGCTGTAATATTTGTCGTCAGCTCATCGTCTTCTTTCAGGGTATCAGAAAGTCCCTGGTAGGATTGTCCCTCAAATTCAACATTGAATTCGTCCTCCACTTCCTTCATTTGATTGAACACGAAGGGTTGTACAGCCAAGCTTATTATTATAATCGCCACTAAAGAGTAAACCGCTCTCTTTTTAAGCTTTTTGCTCAGGAGTGGGTAGACAGGTAGAAGTACCATTATTGAACCCAATATCCCCGATGCCAATTCGGTGAGAATAAGATAAATTGTGTTGTATCTAGGATTCATTGTAAATATGAATATTAATTCAATAATAACCCCTATTATAAAGACCATAATGAGGGATATGAAGGAAAAAAACCCCATGGTGACCAGACCTCTTCCTTTGCCTAGAGTTTTCCGACGTGTAAAGATCATGAACAAACCGACGACCTTCAGAACGAATGCTGCTATTGTCAGAACTAATGCGGATATTGAAAAGACAAACGACAAATCAGTTGTATCGTAGGTAGTATATGTAAGAAGTCCAAATATCCCCGCCAGTACCGCAAGGAGAATGCCAACACCCATCAGCAACATCCCGTTTCTTAATCGTTTTTCCATCATATCACCATATCACCATATCTCCGATATTTCAGGCGCGCGATTTTTTTCTTCCACCCCGTAGTAGAACCCGGAATTGGCCCGCCTTTGTCCGGTATCTTCCGTAGCGCGGTGTCCCTTCCCCGAAACATTTCTGATAAAGTCGCTCATAAGCGCTCAATTGTAATTCACCCAATCCTCGATCCTCGGCTTCCTGGGCCGTCTTCTCGTAAACGTCCACTGCTTCCTTAATGTGTCCTTCCTCCACCAGAACGTCCCCTTTTCTCAGGCGGTATTCCAGGGCCTTGTCCACCTCTCCCACCCTTGCGGCCATGTCGGACGCCTCGTCAAAACAGAGTGAGGCTTTGGCAAATATGTTCTTACTGTAATAGAGTTCACCTCTTTTGGCGTACACAGAGGATATCAAGGGAGCGCATACCATGGCCTTTTCCTGCCCAACAGCCATGTCGATATAGGCGAGGGCCTTGTTTGGCTCTCCCCTGTGTTCGAATATCTCCGAGATCTTCAATGCGGAGAGGGAAACGCCCATGGCGTTGTCTAGTCCCAAAAACAGGTTAAAGGAGGTGACCATTCTTTCCAATGCCTTAATGTAATCCCCCTTCGCAAGGCTGATCTTGCCTTGCAGGAAATAAGACCTTGCCAGTACTTCTTCATTTTTCAACTGCTCCCCGTGGCGGGTTGCCTCGTTCCCGGATCTCTCCGCCTTCTTGGTTTTCCCATCGTATAATTTTTCGAAACCATCCAGAGTAAGATAGAGAGACAATCCCTCCCCGGACAGACCGTCCCTGTTCAACTTGGGGAACATTGAACTGAGGGGGGGAAGCTTCGTTCTTTCCAGTGTCAGCGTACACCAATCACAGGACATAGCCAGACCGCCTATCAACTCGGGTGTATCCTGGTACAATGCCAATGCATCCAATGCTTGATATGGCGATAGAAAGAACATCTGTTCGTAAAGCTCTTTGGCTTTTCTTTGCCTAGTAGTATCATCCCCGGCCCTTTTTTCTAAAAGGTATCTGAGAGCCCGTGGTAATCGGAATCCCATAAGAGTAGTATGAAGCAGCTGGCGTCGGACAAGTAGCTCGAATTTATTCGAGACCGTTTCTTTTACTTGTTCCCTGCGCAGTGGGTAACCCATCCACGACATTGCCAATAAGATATCCAATTCCTCCTGTGTCGATTTCTCAAGTTCTGAGGCATAGAAACCTCCGGAGCCTTCGAGGACATTATTTCGGTCCAAAGTATCGTCATCTTTCGAAAACACCTCCAATAACAGAGGGGTACGGGCAGCCTCCCTGTAGAGATTTTTCCTGGCCTCCTCACTCAATCCCGGATCTCCCGAAGAGCATAGTTCCTGATATATCTCCGCAGCCACGCTCTTTCGCATGGCTTTCAGACGTATATGCTGCGAAAGACCCTCGAACCAATTTAAAACATCCTCGTCGTCAACGGCAATGACGAGGGGCACGTCGGTATCCGCCAGTTTAATGAAAGCTTTTTTCAGACCCGCCCTAGTTCTCGGGGACCACTCTCCCCGGACCAGAATGACAAATGGTAACCCGCTAACTATCTTCGCAATTTCACGCCATACCAGCGACATCTTGGTCCCGTTTCCCATCATCCTTTGAAGTGAGTAATCCCCGGTTTTTCCAAGAAATATCGAGAACTTCGAAATCAGATCCTCAGTGGTAGAAAAACGATGGAGATCGTATACGAAGACGTTGCATATCTCGGAGATGTCGGAGGCCAGGGTCCAGATGTAAGCATCTACCAGATCGGGACATTTCTCGGCGGACAGGAGCACTACGGTCCCTTCGTCAATGGCTTTTCGGATCCATTTACGGTTTTGTTCGGTGATCATGACCTTGTAGGCAGGGTCCAACTCACCTCGGGGATCATCCCGAACGTAATTGAGTGGCGCCTGGCTGCTTTCCTTCTCTTCGGCAACAACCTTTCTAACGTTATCAATTACTATCTTGAGAAATGATGCCTTTTGATTTTTAAAGCACAATTCGTCAATCTCTATGGTAATTTCTCTCTCTCCTGTCTTCAGTTTTATGCCCTTTATAATGATATTATTGATTATATCCTGGCCTGTCTTATCTCCTTTCGCCGTTAAAAAATACACCTTCCGTTTTCTCGGCAGCCCCTGAATTCTTCCCAGGCGGCTGGTGAGCGTCCCGGCAGATTTCATTTTTTTTAGGTAATACGAGATATGGGAGCGGCGGGCGCCAAGTATGTTTGCAACTCCAGCTTGGGATGCCTGGAATGGTACCTGATATTTCTCCTTGAATCCCCCGAAATTTATCAGATGAAGTATGATCTGATCCGATATCTTCATCGGGATTCTTTCTTGGGACATGGCCGTATTCAACTCCTTAGGGGAAATAATATTAGGGAAAGGATCTGATTTATCGTTTGTTTTTTATTCTTTTCGCAATAGAAATGATGAGTATTCCACTCAATATCGGCCCCCCGATCCAGGGAAAAGGTATGGACGAACCTTCGTCCTTCGAAGAAGGGTGCTTGAATTTGAGCGTTAAGGAAGTGCTCCGCGAATAAACGTCATTTCCACCAGCCTTGAATTGGAACGTGTATTCCTTCTCGGGAAAACCATCTGTGATCCATTGAAAATGCCAGATGGAAAAGTCTCCCACAAGGGATGTATCTTCAGCCTTGAAACCTCCCCTGCCATTAATGGATACCTCAATATATTCAAGGTTGATACCTTTGGTTCTGCCAGTTATAATGATCTCATCACCATAAACCGCTGCATTCTTTTCCGGGGAAGTAATGAGAAGGATAAGGTTATTGAAAATTACCTTGACCCGATCTTCATCAGAGTGATTCCTGCCATTATAGCATCTGGCGTAGATGAAATGCTCCCCGTTCTCGAATCCTTCCGTATCTAGCGTATAGGACCACTGGTATGTCCCTTGGGCCTGGTACCACTCCCCTCCATCAATCTTGATCTCCACGTACTGCAGGGCACCCTGTTCTTCATTATTGGCAACACCTTTGATCTCGTAAACGGCTCCGATAATATCGTCATTTCCTAAAGAGGTGATCATTACTGTCTGGTAATCTTCCATAACTTCTCTCAATGCTTCATAGGCATTTACCCTTCCGAAACCGTATTCATGGGAATAGGTTTCACTGATGTCATTGTTATAGACCGTACCCTTGGGTTCGGCTGTCTTTCTAATTAGGTGTTTGACCTTGGAGGCATTGATGCCGGGTTTTGCCTCAAGCATAAGTGCCGCGACCCCTGCAACATGCGGACAGGCCATGGAAGTTCCGGTCATTTGCTGATAGCCAGTAACGAATCCCACCGGGCGTGGGGAATACATGCACGACATTATATCCGTTCCAGGTGCCACCACGTCAGGTTTTAACTCTTCCAGGATATCGTTGTCATTATCCGTCCTTCTGGGACCTCTGTTGGAATAATCCGCGATAACATCGTCGTCCCTCGTTACCGTATCACCATCGTCCACCGCTCCCACCGTAATAGCTTTGTCCGAAGCAGCCACGGAAGAAAAGCCGTCATTGTTTGGGCCTTCGTTCCCGGCGGCCACTACAACGATAAGACCTGCATTCACTGCTGCATCGGCTGTTTGGGCATTTGCATTTGTCCCGTCATCGCCTCCGCCCCCGGTCCCAACGCTTATGGAAAGTATGTCGATTCCGAATTGTTCCTTGTTCTCGATGCACCATTCCATACCCATGATAAGATGATCCCCGAGATTTACGCCGATATCCGTAAGCACCTTTACGTCGACAAGCCGAGCATCCGGGGCGACTCCCACGTACTCCCGTTCCGCCATATCGCTGTTGGGATCACCCGTCCCCATGATGACGCCTGCACAATGGGTCCCGTGCCCGTTCTTATCGTCCGGGTTTGTGGTCCATGCTACTCCGTAGTTACCCGAACAGTCGTATCCTGCTACGAATTTGTTTCTGAGGTCGGCATGATTGTCATCCACGCCGGTATCGAGAACGGCTACAACTACTTCCTTTCCGGTGTAACCTAGCTCCCATGCGGTTTTTGGTGAGTAATCTGCACTGGGTCTTGCCTCAACATTTCTGGCGGAGACATCAAGATTAATGGAAAGATATGGTTGTTCTTCCACGAATACAACTTCATCTATGGCGAGAAGCCTTTCTATCATATTGTAAGTGACATTTCTTATACAGATCGTATTGATATATTTACAGATATAGGATATTTCGCCCCCGACGTTTCGTATCTTTTCGATAATATCGGGGTTCTGTGGTTTGACAAGATCGACATATACATGAAATAATTTATTACTGCCATCGTGCGCCTTATCTATGGAATCATGGATGAAGTTCCCATTTCTATCCATTGACGTCCACTTCCACCATGGTGAAATTTCTTTTTCTTCTATATCAACCGTGCCCGCCTCAACGAATATCATCAATTCATCACTATCAATATTATCAGCGGACCCATTCACTGGACCGGGATCCAGAAAAAGAAGGAACACAAATAAAAGAATCATACAAATCTTAACGGGAGCGCTTACCATTATTATCGACCGTGTGAGTATTTATTTAACGACTAACCAGCACTAATCAGATAACTCCTTTGGGATAATTTAAACTTTCTACCTTTTAGGCGAACTTGAGACAAAATAATACTCTGAAGAATGTGTTTTTACCAGATAGGTCGGATTGGGATGTGGAAAGGGTTTTAAGGAGTGGTTTTTTTCAATCTCATTCGAGCTTATTGCTATTCGAGGGAACTGTAATTGACCTAACAAAACTGTGACTCCTTTTTTTTAACCAGGCGATCATCAAAACGATTATTGGGTTCTATCCCAATAGACTTCCGAACACTTAAGTAAAATATATTAATGTGTTCGCAGTTCTCCAGCCTAAAGCGAAAAGGTGTTTTTCAATGGTTATGTTCTGTCCGGAATGCAAGTCCCTTATGTTTCCCAGTAAAGACGAACCCGGCATCATGGTATGTAGGAATAGCAGTTGTGGTTATAAGATCAAAGCGGATGGAGGTACAAATATTATCTCCACGCCCAGCGTTGAAAAGGAATTCAAGATTTTCGAAAAAGATCTGGGGACTCTTCCTACTGTGGATCAGGAATGTCCCGAATGCGGGCATGATAAGGCAAAGTGGTTTTTAAGACAGACCCGTGCAGCTGATGAACCCACGACGAGATTCTACATCTGTGCCGAATGCAATCACCGGTGGAGAGAATATTGATCAATAATGAATCGTATTATTATCGCACTTCAGATTCAATTGGCGCCTATGAATCCATAATTATCGGATAATTATTCGTTCTCATCCGATTTCTCAAAAAAGAAATCCATTGAAATTGCATCATACCCATGTTCCGACTGTTCTCTGTCCGGTGCCTGAGGGAGTTCATCCTGTTTTTCATTGTTTATAAAGTATGAAACCTCATCTTTTTTTGGGCCGCTTTTTGGGGGGAATTTGGGGTGGGAGGGCACTAACAAATTTCCCAGTGATTTGGCTGTTTTCAAATCTCCTTGTCGATGGTGAGTGCATATTCATCACTGGATTTTTTGATAGTGCCGGTGGGAGGGTCTAAAAAGTGGGTTTTCAATCGATGAACTATTATCATATTTCTCAGTTGAAGTCTCATCCATCACCATATCATCCGTAACGTCTTTTTCTATGGTGGAAGTATCCTCTTTCTTTGAAATTGCATGCCATCGCGGTGCTCTGGGCGGAACTTCCTCCCTTTCAGGCTCCTCGTGGCTGAAAACTTCATCTTCAGGTACTTCCGTTTCATGCTGATCTTCCTGAATATTATTCAAATGAAGCTCCGGTGCGTCGTTATCGGGTTCCGTATGCCATTTTGGCGGCCGTATACCCGATATGGTGCTGGATTTTTCCATCCCAAAGAGGTCTGTATCGTTTCTCAACATCATCGTCGATATGTCGGTTTCTCTTTTCCCTTCATATTGATCGTCCTTGAGCCCACCCACCACATAGACGTTCCCACCATATTGTTCGGGTTCTTCCTCTATCTTTTCTCCATCGGAGGTCTTTTTTTTATTGCTCCGAAACAGAACTCCGAGCCCCAGGATCAAGACAATGATGACAATTGTATCCATTATGAACCAGAACCAGTCGAACTCGGGATCGGGTTCCGGAGGCTTGACCAATTTGTCGATGACAGTATTATCCGTCACATTAACGCGCAGGATCAGTTCTTCCACCCCTCCGGGATGATTTATACTTAGGGTCATATTGTAAGGCTGTGTGAAGATGGAGCTGCCCGGTCTGATCATTGCTTTCACAATTATTTTGTCCCCGACCCCCAGGATCAGATCCCGATCCATATGCACGTACTGTGCCAGACTCCCCCATAGGTCAATTTGAACCGCCACGGGTGTATTACCGTCGTTGCTTAAACTGAGATTGAAACTTGTATTCTGTTTTCTATCCATGGAAATGTCGTTAATATCCAAGGTGGGAACCAGACTATATACGGGGATGAATTTCGTGTCGATGGTGAATTCCCGGAGTCCGCCTATGCAATCCCCGATGTAAAGTCCGGCAACAGGTATTACCTTCCAGTAATACGTTTTATTGTTCGTGAGTCCTTCGGGCCGGAATTCCAGCACTCCTGTAAACCCGGCCACCGAAAGATGCATCGGGGAAGTTCCCAGTAATATATGAAATTCCACTTCGCCATAATATGTCTCGGCCATATCCCATTTTAATACAATATCCGTGTTGTTCTTGAAGGACCCGTTCAGCAAGGAGATCGGATTTACGGAAGGTGCGGATATGGAACTGTTCATTGAGAACTCACGGATACCCGAGATGCATCGGCCTCTATTCTGGGAATCATGCGGGATCACGTACCAGTAATAGGTTTCACCATCCAAGAGATCAGTTATTATCCGGCTGCTTCCCTTTATACCCGACAGGTACAGTTCCGGCGACCTGTTAAGGCCCAAATATAGTGAAAAGTGGATGTCGGAAATCGGGGAATCCCGGTCTGTTACTACCCAAACAAGCGTGACTTTATTGCCCGCAATGATGGAGCCGTTCAGAGGAAATATCAGGTGTACAACCGGCGGGTCATCGACAGGAATTATTTCATATGAGATTAATAAATTCGAAGCAAGTCTGGTGCCGGACTTCTCGCTGACGGTCAGATTCAGAAATCCCTTTCCGATATAGTTGTCCGGAGGGGATATAATTATGTGATACTCATCGTCCAGTTCCACGGTTATATTGTAGTCCGAACAGGTGATAGAGAGCTCGAGCTCGTCCCCGTCAGCATCATTAATATAATCCAGGAGCGAATAATTGGTGACAAAAATATTATTTTCATCCATTGTAATATTCGGGGGCGCAGCGGTCCATGCCGGCGGGTCGTTTATCGGTGAGACCGTGATCGAGAAGAAATTGGATGGAGTTGATAGATTATACACATTGGTACAGTTGATCTGCAATGAAACCACCCCGGTCCAGTTTGCGGTGAGCCCGATCAAGTTGACCTTCGAACCGTTCAGCTCCACAGTGATGTTGTCCATATCCGAGATGTTCTCCAATGAGTAAACCGGTGGTTGAACGCGAGAATATCTGTCGTTAAAATGCTCCTTCAGGTCAATGATATTATTTTCAGGCGTATCTTCGGAAAGCTCGATATCGTCAATCGCCATTACGAGTTTTGGTGCGGTGATGGCAGACCAGTTGACTCCCCAGTTGTACAGCACCGGCATCTCGGTAAGATTGGATCGGAATGAAGCCTGGAGATAGATGGACGGGTGCTCTAACGAATTAACGTTAGTAAGGTCGATATATTTCGATATGCCACTTCCGTTCTCGTAGATCATTAGCTCGCCGCTTTCCGCATCATGGATATTTATCGTTAAAATCGTGTTATCAGGCACCGCTCGGTCAAAATTAACAGCGCACCATGAATGGGATGGAGGAATCCGGATCGATACGGACCTAAGGTAAGAAGTTTGGTTCTTGGCCGATGGATACGCTTCCTCCGAAAGGGTCAGATTGCTCTTTTGGTCTATATTTTTATCTCCGGTAAAACTGTCCCTCCACGCGTTTTCGCCCGTCCATTCAATCCCCCAGGAAAAAAGTTTCGGTGTGAGATTAATTTCTCCGTGGAAATCTGCTCTCAGAAATACGGAACTTGCGTTGAGGCTCTCGAGATCAATGTAACTTTCGCTTCTGTTAATGAAACCGATAAGAGAATTATTCAAGGAAGGGTCCATCAGGCTGATATTGACATATGAATTCGGGGTTTCGTACTTCGAGAGGGAGATGTGTGACCATTTCATTCCATGGGGAATGGTTATATTAGATGTGAAATAAAATCCGGACGTGCTGCTGTTCACAAGTTCCAAATGTGAACTCGTACCGTTTTCGACTATGGTGACATTGGATGAGGAAACATTACTCAACTCCTCGAACGACCCCTGAAACCAGCTTCCTCCGAAAAGATCGCTCTCGGTCAGATCATTATTTCTTTCGTGAGAACGGGAATCATTTTCTGGTAATGGGAAAATTCGATTCTGCATGTCAACATTGGGTGGACTGGTCCCCGACCAGTAAGATATTGAAGTCTGCATTAGGAGCAGGATAATACCCAGAGCTATTACTTTCTGTATGACCCTGTAGAGCGAATCTTTCATGGACGGTGGCATGGACTTCGTGTTTAATAAATTTTATGGGTTAGGGAAATGAAATATCTTTGATCTCTTCCTTCCTCTTAAATAGGACCTATCGGGTAGGCGGGAGCCTCACGGCATCCCGCCTCCCACACCACCGTACGTACGGGTCCGTATACAGCGGTTCAGAACGTGTGCGACGAAACCTGTCTATCACACCACATGGTGAAAACTCAACAACCTGTTGGATTGTTAGGAAAAGACACACCTGATGGCGTGTCACACTGGACAAGTGGTGACTTGTCAAGAAACAGAGTCTTTTCCAGCAGCGACTGGTTCGTGTCTCCGTCATACACTGGGAGTGCTGAAGGAGTTCTCTGCTCCGTTCCGGGAATGAATGACTTCCGGCCATCATTTCCGAAAAGGAAGCTGTCAGCGCAATAGTCTTACAAGCTCTTCTGCAGCAATATATTCCTCCAAACTCTCCAGGTGGAGAACTTCACATTCTGTTCGGTCCTTCGCAGCTGCATGTTGTCAATGGTGCAAAGTTCGAAAAAAATCGAAGTTTGCAGCTTGACAACGTTCGCAAAATCGCAGTTCGAAGAGACCGATTTTGCTGAATCCCAGGCTGCTACTATGACCTTTGCTGACTTCTGCATATGCATCTGCTAACCGTTGCCGGAAAGCATAGACAACATGTCACATATACAGACCTCCCGGGGTAAGTGAAGAGACCTTCGCCACACGCCCGCCGCATATACCCTGATGTCTTCCGAGCAGGTATCGGACTTCGTCTTCACGCGCAGATTCGTCCAGACATCATAGCCTAATGCGATTCGTGTTCCTCGGGCCATGGCTTTGGCTACGACTGCCTTCCCACAACACCTCACGATGTTGCAGTTGTCTTCGCCTACAGGTTCCCCCTGCCAGGGTCCTGAACAAACTTTCATTGTCAAGTCTCTCCACATGCCCGGCACACGCGTTCGCCCTATGGCCGCAGGCCCTCTTTAGATCGAAGAGAACAAATTTCGGAAATTTATTGTCCCCTACTCGACCTCTTCCGGTTCATCCGGTACATCATACAAAATATCGTCCCACGGGTGGCGGTACAGTCTCGATTCAAGTCGTTTCTGGTCGAAATAATGACCCATGAATCCCATGGTCCTGCCTATGATGAACAGGGCGTTGAAGAATCCCATGTCTATCATTTTCCCTATCTCGTCATCCGGATAACCGAGGCTGTTAAGCAGATCCACGCACAGCACGCCAATACACCCGTCCACGTTCAGTATGAGATTATTCTTCTTCTGCGTCGTAACAGCCTGCACAGCCAGTGCGAAATCGAGAATCGGGGTCTTGGCAAAATTCTTCTTGGCGAAATCGACCATTATATCCACCCTTAGATCGGGAAATTCCACCGTGTGTATCCGGTGGCCGATCCCCTGTATGTTGGTGTTCTTGGCCTTCATTGCCACCACGAACTCTCTTGGAGCGTACCCCTGCGCCAATCCCCACCGGAAGTGCTCCGCAGCACCGTTCACCGCTCCGCCGAAGCGGGGGCCGATGGTCACCATGCCGCTTATGATAGATTCGATCAATCCCTTTCCGGCTCTTGCAGTAACGATAGTGTTGTGGGCCCCGGATACCGCCGGTCCGTGGTCGGCCACGATCTGTATCACCATCTCAAGGAAATCGCATGCGTACCGAGGTAGTTTCTTCTTGAACCATATGAGGCCCAGAACCCCGCCTATGCCGTAATTCTCCTTTATCACCTTGTCTATGGAAACCCCGCAGTAGTCGTGTATGTCGCCGGTCTCATCGCAGATGGTGGTGACGAAATTCGTGGATTTTCTCACCAGTCCCTCGGCCTTCGCCTGGGCATAGTCCATGGGTATGTGGGGTGGTGTGAATTCGTCCACGGGCTCAATGATGCCTTTGGACTTCAGATCATCGAAGGTCTCCCTTATCTTTTCGTCGTAATCGTCGAAGGACTCCGGCACAATTACCCCGGCATCCCTCAAGGCTTGATTTTTGTACTGTGCGGTCTCTCTATCCGAATCGGCCTTTGCCCCTGCATGGCCGAACTGGACTCCCTGTGGCAGCATTTTCGCGCAAGTACCGGTCACCCACATAACCAGCGGTTTTGTGATTTTCCCATTACTGACCGCTTCCGCGATCTCCAGCTCCGCAGTTCCCCCCAGCTCGCCCAGTGAGACCACCATCTTGATCTTGGGATTCTTTTCATACCTCAGAAGATGCTCAAGAAGCGTTGAGCCGGGATAGGCGTCTCCACCGATGGCGTAGCCCTCGTATATCCCGTCCGTGTTCCTGGCCAGAATATTGAAACCCTCGTTCGACAGACCACCTGACACGGATACGAATCCAACTGATCCGGGCCGATAAAGCTTTGATGCCTTTATATTGTCGATGGTGCCTCCGGAATTCCCTATCTTGAACGCCCCCGCCTTGATCCCGCCCACCGTCGATGGTCCGATGATCCATTTGCCTCCCTCGGTCGCTATGGCTCTGAGTTCTCGCGTTCGTTTCTCGGGAACCCCCTCGGCGATCATTACCACAGTACGGATATTATCGATCATAAGGGCCTCTTTTGTGGTCTCGAAGGAGGATCTCTCTGAAGCGAAGTTTATCATAACGTCTGCTGACGGGTGTGCTTTTACAGCCTCGGGAATGCTTCTGTATCTCAAAATCCTTATCTCGGAGGTACCCCAGAAGAATTTTTCCCAACCTCCTCGTTCAGGTGTGATTATCCCCACAACCGATGGCCTCTCCTTCCGGCAAACATAATCGAAATCCAGCATTCTCTGCGCTGCTCTTAATTGGCCGCCGTAGATGAATGCCTGCGTATCCCGGCTGAACAGTTCGTATTCTTCCATATCATTCACCTCCCTTTAGAGCAAGAGACACGATCCTGGTCATATGTGTCTCGGGTCCGTGGACCTCGATGGGTATACCGATCCTGCGCCCGAGGTTCTTCATGTTCTCCAGTCCTTCCTTGTAGTTCGGACCGCCTCTGCGCACGTATATTTTAACACCTATCTCCTTCAATTTATCCTGGTAGTCCTCTATTGCCCGGATTATGCCGGTAAAGGTCTTGGCAACATCAGTGAAATTGGCGATACCGCCGCCTATCAGAAGATATTTCGGGCGTCCCTGCTGGTCTTTTTGTCGTGTCATGAGCTTGAGAACAGTTTTTGTATATTCATAGGTAAGCTCCATTGACGGATTCCCGCTGTATTCTCCGTAATTGGCCAGTTCCTTGCTGTAGCCCAGGTCCACCACGGTATCGGCATAGATGACACTTGCACCTCCTCCGGCAACCAGATTCCACACTATCCCGTCCGGGTTCAAGATGGTCAGTTTCAGTGAAGCTCCCGTTCTCTCGTCAAGCTGAGCCACGTAACCTTCCTCGGGGCTCTTTACAGCTCCAAAGGCTTTTGGGAACATTATTTTCCCCCAGAGTTCCGAACACTCGAATGAAGCTGTGTCATCCAGCTTGGCCACGGTGTCCAGTATCACTATCTTTCCATCTGCAAAGGAGAACGGATTTAGCTCCAGGTAGGTAAAATAGTACTGGTCGAATACCCTGTATAGAACTTTTATGAAACCTGCCACCAGGGATCTTTCCGGTACGTCAGAAAGTGCGCTTTCGATATCGATATTATCTATGGAAGAAGTAGTCGGGACCTCTATTGTGATCACAGAATCCCATACTGCCTCAATGTCCACGCCTCCCTGGGTGGAAAAATAGATCACGTCCCCATTTTCCTTCTGGACTATGGCGACATAGTATTCGCTTTCGTGGGATATGAACGGCTCTACCAGGAAATGGGTTAAGACCCCGGTAGTTGTACCTGTCGTCTGAACTATGGTTGTCTCTAAGTTCATTCTTTCATTGACCCACGCTATGGCCTCTTCCAGAGTTGCATCGAGAATGAGAAGCTTGTTCTTCCCTCTCTTTCCGAACAGCTGGTCCGGTTTTACAACCAGAGGCGTCTTATTCAGCCACGAATGTTCCTCATCCAGCGTTGAAAGATCAGTATCCGGGGTGATGAGAACCCGATCAAGGTTCATTTCAAATCGTCCCTCTGATATTCGAGGGAGTCCATTTGCCAGCAAACGCTTCGCATCGTATTCACGTATACCTTTTCTTGCCATATTATACCCGACTCCTTTTGAAAATAATCGCGATAATTACTGATTCAAGTGGATTATATTGAATATAAGATATGTATTTTTCTACATTTCCACTATTAATTGACCTTTTTTTCGTATTTTTGGATTGCTTATAGGCAAGGGGAAAAACGCCTTTTTATCCTAACTCTTTATGGGGTATGCAAGAAATTTTTTTTCTCACCTAACTACGATGAAAATCCATTATGGTGCCTACGAACATTCATTACCGCATCGATGAATATCACTCGCTAATAGGAGAATATTTGTTAATAATGTGCGATTTAGGAATAAACCGGAGGTATAAACTTTCATTGACGGATCATTGTGAAATCGGATGATATAAATTCGATTAAAAGAAACAGCGAGAAAGTTATTTATATTGTTATTATTAATTATTTCAATCGACCTAAAGCCACATCGGCTGTGCCTAAGGAATAACGATCACTCGAGACGAGAATAATTTTCATCGTCTCATGATTCACGGATGGTAAGATTAGAAATTAATCACCGCATTCATCATGCACACAATAATCCTCTCATCTAAGCTTACCATCCAATTATTTTTGTCATGCTCATTGCTGCAGGTTCTGGGAATTGATGGCAAAGCAGTGGGTTTCCCTGCCTTTCCTGGTTATATCCACCAGTCCCTGGTTGACCATATTGTTGACGTGATAGTTAACGGTGGGGGACGTACATTTCATCATCTTTGCGATCTCTTTTTGGCTGAGCCCGGGATTTTTTAAAATAAAATCGTATAATTTCTTTCGAAGCCCGTTAATATAGACCTTCTGCTTTGACGGAGAGCCGTGTAGATAGAATCGCCTGTACGGTCCATCTTTCTTGGATACTATGAACTCCCGTTTTTCAAGGGTCTTCAAGTGGTAACTGAGGGTGCCGTTCTTCAGCTCCAGACTTTCGAGTATGGAGCGGTAGTGCTCTCCGGGATGGTTCTTCACAAAGTGATAGACCTTTTCACGAGTGGCGTGTGATAGAATATCCTCTCTCATCATTTTGGAATACAGGGGTACGAATACAGATAACATGGAGTATTTGGTGGATTCGGTTCCAAGACCGTATATGACGGTAAGGACTATCACGAGGAATATAATCCCACCTCCGGTAATATATATCGGTGAGGGAATAAAACCTTCTTCGGGCGAAACAGCGTAATTTGGCTCGCTGTCACTGTTGTTCGGGTAAATATTGATCGTGAGAAGGTTGTTGGTCTCGTTGGTTTCCTCCACCTCGTGACCATCGTCCAGTTCAACCGTTACCTTAAGATCGGCCTGCTTGGGTGTGATCGGTATGGAAAAATAAAGTGTATCGTGGGGTGCCAGATTGTCCTCCCGCCTGTTCAGAAGAGTCTGGGAGATACTACCCAGTTTGTTAATTGTCCGCACGCTTATAGTGAAATAACCACTATCGTCATTCCCAAGATTGACCACGGCAAAGTTGAGGAAAGCGAATCCATTGGACGTATGTCCGTTATATGATATGCTCGATTCTTCTTCCTTGATCGCAAGATCGGGGAGGTGGTTTGGTACATCTTTTACTACCGTAATATTGATTTTGAAAATTATTGTATTCCTGGATGATACCAGTGTAAGGCTATATTCGTCGGAAGAGGCTTTTTCAGTGTCCCGGACGGAGATATTAAATGTTGCGTTCTTCGTCTCGAATGGTGCAAGAACGACCCGGTTGTAACTGGTGTTTACCCATAGCGAATCGTTCCATTCCCGATATATATCGACGTCTTCCTCGCCGTTCCCGTTGTTATGGAGTGTAATAACGATCTGCTCTGCCTCTCCTTCATCCAATTGTACCGAGCTTGTATCGATGGTGGCCGTGAGGTTGAATACTTGTCGAACCTTCAGATGAACCCAGATATCGAATACCCGACCGTAATCTTCTCTGCAGGTCCCGGTGAAACCGATGATGTGCTCGGAGTTGGCTAGCGTATCCTTTCCGATTGAGAATTTGAAGAGATATTCGGCACTTGATTGCCCTTGGATCACGTCGTGGGTCGCCGGATTGTCCATGATCTTGATCCATTGAGGGAGGCTTCCGTTCACCAAGGGTTTGAAGGCGATGCCATTGGACCCGAAGTTTGTAGCGGTCACGGGAATCTCGACCTCTTCCCCGGGGTCGACGAGCAGGTATTTAATTTCGGATTCGAGTATCACGGGAATCTCTCGCGTTCTTTTTTCCAGGCTTACCGTGATGGTCTTGGAAATGGGTTGTCCTGTCACGGGGGCCGTGGAATTGGCCAATATCACCAGATGACTGCTCTCGGTCGAATTTCTGTTGCAGCTTACTACAATCAACTCCTGAACTGACGATCTGACGTTCCCCGGTCCAAGCTCTACCAAAATACTTTGAGTTCCGGTTCTGAAATATGCACTCCAACCTTGGGACAAGCCAGAGATGGAAACCTCATATTCATCAAAAACATTGCCACTATTGACAAGGGACAGGAATAATAGTTCGTTTCGGTTACCGTCAATTTCCATATCGGATACTTCATCGCCATTCTCGTCGCGCAATCCTATCTCCATATCAATATCGATGGATGTGAGAATAAGAAGCAAAGTGATATTGTTCGTTATTTCGGTCTGGTTCACTGAAGCTGTCTTGATTTCGAATACGTATTCTCGGGGATATAAAAATAGGTCATTAGGGGCCGTTACGTTCAATTTTATCAAAAAATCCTCATGAGGGGCTAGTGAGGGTGAGCGTGAATGGGATATCAAATAAGGCCAAGGTTCTTCAACGGGTGACGCACTCACCGTATAGGAATCATTCTCCTCGCCCGTATTGGTGATCTCAAGCTCCATCTCCTTTACAAGCCCGGGTTCGAGATAAAGTACGTGTTCTGTTTCATTTAAGGATATGGAAAATGAGTAGTTTTCAGATCTGATACCCGCTTCAGGGGCTTCGGGTTGCGCGGCGTAATTATTGATATTCTCATCACTCCAGAGTGAGGATTGAAACAGGAGGATCAGAACCAACCCCATTGCCATTATGACGGCAATAGAGAATAACACCTTTCGCTCCTCGCGTATCATTTTATCACTCTGTTTTTCTATATGTCGAAACCATTGATTTTAATTTGATTCCTACTTATAATGAAGTTCCGATGTGTATAATTTAATATTATCCTTACTCCTATATAAAATATGTTGTACAACATTTTAAACGGACATAGGGTCATATTGAGTGATTAAAATTACGGAAATCACCGAATTTTTGGATCGAAAAACCGTTATAGATTTTCTTGATAAATCCGTTATTTGCGAGGCGGAATTTGCCAAAAGTTTTAAAAGGGAAGGATTGATTCTATGTTTTGGAGGTGGAGTAATGGCTTTGAATACGATTTTCCCGCCATGTCCGAAGTGCGAGGAGGGATCTTTATTGCCCTTCTCTCGGGGCGAGGACATCTTCGAGATCTGGAGATGTTCACACTGTCTTTATACGATCTATAAGAGATAGTACGGGGTAAAACACCAGAAAAGGCGATAACGGAGAGGTAACACCCGGGGAAGGATGCTTCTGGTAAGGGTCAGGTTTTCCTGCAAAATCTGTTAGTTCCTCATAATTAGCGTAAGCTTTCGAAGGAGAAGAAACACTACTTGCTTGAATCGGATAAAAAATTTTTTATTATTTACATACTAATGTTTTGCACTCTCTGGACCCCGGGTACTAGGGATCTCATAGATCGAGATCAACATTCTACCTTGAGTGAAAACTGGATTATGCCGATCTTGAAAAGCAATGGTTGGTATGGACACTATCTCAACCATCACTGAGAATTCATATTCTTTTTCACCACTTTCCGTACCACTTTTTTCCTGATAATTTTAGCGGGTGCTTCCCCCACGGGCTTTTCATCCTGCTGCGGCACCGGAATTTTTTCATTCTCAGTTGTATCAATCACATCTTCCTGCTTGTTTTGGACTTCGGACTCCTCTTTGACCTCTTCGTCTACGTCCGGATCGAGTCCGTCCAAGCTATCCAACCGGGGCTCAGGAAGTGCTTTGAGAGGTTCCGTTGCCCCACCCATCGAGGTAACCGGGAGTTTCTCCTGTGCCCCAGGCAAGGTAACCGGGGACGGATTCCAGAGAGAGTCTTCGTTCACCGCGACCTCGGACGATTCCACGGGATATACGTATTCCTGGCATGGTTCACACCAGTAACAATCATACACCGGGTAGTATTCGGATGATTGGCCGCAACCGGTGCAGATCGGAGCTGCCGCCTGCGTCGGTATTGCCTCATCTGTCAGCGGTATCGAAGGAACGGCAGGTGGTTCCGCGTTCTCCTCTCCCTGATATGCAAAATTCATATCCTCGTCCGGCAAGGTCGGCTCGGTCTCCGGTTTCTTTTTCTTTCTCAGGAGGATCATAACCAGGGCGCTAGCCACCAAAATGATTATTATTATCACGCCAACTATGATCCAGGAAGTCGATCCACCCGATTCATTGGGTTTCTCGGTAGAATCGTCGGTAACAGTGATTATCACGTAATTTTCATCGAAACCACCGTCTTCATCGGTCACGGTTAGGTATACCTTGTAGGTATTGGGGGTGTCGAAGCTATGCTGGATCTTCATCCCGTACTTCTTCAGGGAACCTATCCTCCACTCATACTCCAACCCTTCCATGTCTCCAGGCGTGTCGGTGGAACCGCTTGCGTCGAATTCTACCGACTCCCCGACCTTTACCTTACTTGATAAATGATCGATCAGGGCCACCGGATCAATGTTCTCTATCGTTAGGGTCTGGCTTGTAGAACCGGTATGGCCGTCATCATCTCGAACGGTAAGTTTTACTACCTGTTTACCGGAAGAAAGGAACGTATTGGCAACCTTTTTACCGTACAATGTCTTCCTGGCACCCATTTTCCACGTGTAATTCAGTCTGCCCCTGTCCGATAGCGTATCCATGCTGGCGCTGGCGTCGAAGTTTATTACCGTCATCTCATCCAGGTCCCTTTTTGGCGAGTGGCCGAAAGAAGCCGTGGGAGCCATGTTTATCACGACTATTTGCCTTGACACCTGGGTGGTATCGTTGCTGTTATCCATTATTTCCATTATTACATCGTATTGTCCCGAAAAGTTATAGGAGTGAGTGAAATCCACCTCGCTTTGCCACCCTGTTTCATTTCCATCGCCGAAATTTATTCTGAATAAAAGGTCGTCTTCATCCGAGTCGGAGTCCCCTCCCGATCCGGTGAATTTCACAATATCGTCTTCGTATATGTTATCGGTTGATATTTTAAGATCCAGCGATGGAATGATATTTCGGATACTAACGTTCACATAGCATTGGCCGGTATCCCCATCGTCGTCCTCCACCGTCAATACCGCCGTGTAGTTTCCTGCCTGAGTATAAATATGGTTTATGAGAGATGTATCCAACCATATCGATCTTGTTCCATCACCGAAATCCCATTGGTACTGGAGAGTGTCTGCATCCGATGGCGTATCGAAACCATCGCCGTAGAACGAAACGGGCTCGTCCTCGTCGCCCACCATTTTTTCAAGAGAAGTGCACCTAGGTAGAACATTGGAAATATTCAGGATATGCGTCGTTGAATTTATCGTATTGTGCCTGTCTTTTACACGGAGGGTTACTGTATATATACCACTCTCGATGTACGTGTGGGACGTGGTATTTTCATCACTGAAATCAGTATCGTCGTCATCACCGAAATCCCATGCATATTTTATGAGATCCAGGTCGCCCAGAGTATCGTTACAGGAGGCATTGAAGGTGATGGCGGTATCCTCCACTCCTTCCTCAATGCCAAATATTTGTGGGGCGGGGACCATGTTCTTAACGGTCACCCTGAGGGTGTCACTGGATGTTTCTCCTTCATCGTCCTTTACTATGAGCCGCACTGTGTAACTACCCATATCGGGATAAATGTGATCATACTCGGTAAAATTCACCCAACCGGTGTCATTCCCGTCTCCGAAATTCAGGTAATATGAGAGGTTTCCAAGGTCATTGGCCGTATCTGAACTGTCCGCACCGGTAAAATGGAAACTTTGTTCCTCGATTCCCACGGTATCTCCTGCAATTTGC
Organism: Thermoplasmatota archaeon; assembly: GCA_030740765.1. Classification (GTDB taxonomy): domain Archaea; phylum Thermoplasmatota; class Penumbrarchaeia; order JASLWR01; family JASLWR01; genus JASLWR01. The sequence continues at coordinate 42,212 of JASLWR010000006.1, read as the reverse complement.
GCCACCGGCAGAAGGTTATTCACACTGATATAAATAGTGCTTTCCGCGTCACCCAGCAAGCCCGTATTGTCCCATACACGAAGTTTTGCGAAATATTCACCGTGCTTTGGATAACCGTGCTGGACTGTAGCCGAGTTTGGTGAACTGTAATCATAAACCCCGTCCCCCTCGAAATCCCATTCATACTTCGAAATGGTGCCATCAGGGTCGGTTGCAGACCCGCCGAATGTTATTTTCTCATCCTCATCCACGTCGGTCTCTGACACGGTCACGCCCGTTATGGACGGGGCCTTATCGCTCTCGGTAATTTCAAGGGTTTGGTCTATTGCGGGATTTCGTATCAACTGCGTCTTTCCATCGGGCCAGGTGACTTCCACCTCATCAATGGTTGCTTTCGAGCCAAGTCCGAACTCTACCGTAATGGAATTCTGATGGCCGTGGCTGCCCATTCCTCCCTCCACCTCCCGTATCTGGCTCTCTCCTTCCGAAGTGATCTTGACACGGGCCCCCAATCCGATTTTATTATTTTCGGTTCCCACCAGATCCACGTGGAGATAATGATTGGAATTACCGTTGTTTCTGAAAAGATGAGCTTCGTAAGTACCATCGGAAAACGGCTTTTTTCCTCCGGAGATCAGGTCCAGATCGCCGTCGTTATCGTAATCGCACCAGCTTCCGCCGTAATGATTGAAGGATTCCAACCCCAGTGCGTTAGCGACCTGAGTGAATGTTCCATCGTCATTATTTCTGTAAAGAAGAGAAGGGGCATAACTCAGATCGTATATCTGTGGGACGAACACGTCGAGATCACCGTCATTGTCGTAATCTCCCATGGCAACTCCTGACCACAACTCGTCTCCAGCGTACTTGCCTTGACCGCCTATTGGCATGTATGCTATCCCGGAGCTTGGCCGCATGTCCGTGAAATCGAACCCGGGAGCACCGCTGTTCCGATAGACCTTGGAGTCGTCGCACACGTACCCGCGAATATCATAGGGCATGTTGGGCCAATTGGTGGGTCCCACGTATTTATGAACGAGATTCGAATCCCAAAGATCCAGATCACCATCGTTGTCAAGGTCGCCCCAGGCCGAACCTATTGTATGGCCGTAGGTAGGCCCCCAGGTTCCATCCCCATAGGTATCTTTCGCTTGTTGGTCAAAGTAACGGTCGTCATCATAATCTCCCGTCGTATTGGTCTCTGCTGCCACATCTGTGAAGGTCCCGTCACGATCATTTCGCCAGAGATAATTGGGACAAAGACGGTAATTACCCACATGTATATCTATCCAGCCATCGTTGTTGTAGTCACCCCAGTTCACGCTTCGCCCGTAGGCTTTTTTGTTAGTAGTGTCCAATCCCGTCTGTACAGTTCGGTCTGTAAAGGTTCCGTCCCCGTTGTTACTGAAAAAAATGTCGGCATAGAACGCTGGGTCACCGTCATTGTATCTTTCGCCGTTTACCACGTACAGGTCAACGTCCCCGTCCCGATCGAAGTCCCCCCATCCGGCAGCCATTGTGGGGTCTGGCGTGGTGAGATTCCCTGCTGCATAGGTCTCGTCTGTGAAGTTGTACCCTGGGGCCCCGTTGTTCTTCCATAACTTATTACCCGATGTATAGAAATCCAGGTCACCATCGTTATCGTAATCCGCCCAGACACCGTTCCCCCCGCCGCTAATTCCTGCTGCCGAGGTCACGTCGGTGAAGTTCCAACCGGGGGCCCCATTGTTCCTGTATAGCTTCGAACCCATTAAAAGGTCCTGATAGCCGTCGTTGTTATAATCTCCCCACGCAAAGTGATTGGAGCTCTTTCCCGAGAGACCAGCTTCATCAGTGACCTTTGTGAAGGTTACTGCCTCATTGTCCCGATCACCTGAGAAATAATTGCCATCCGGATACTCGTGCTCGCCGCTCCGTATATCCGCTTTTTCTCCCGTGAGAAAAAAATTCAATTCGAAGGGAACCGTCAGTAATATAATAACAAGAAAAACCATTATCGTCCTTCCTTTCATAGGAATATCTCTAGGTAATTATTAAAATTCAAATAATCAATGCTAATCAACCAAATCAAGATATTTAATTATTTTGAGGACTATATGAAATAAATATTCTCGCGTTACGTAGATATTCTATAAAATTCCTTGTCCGGGGAAGGCATTATGAAAGGCAGTTACATTCTCATTATACAGGTTGAGAAGGATACCTGCATACGGGTCGGAGCATTGGGTAGTTTGGATTTCAGTGCGGGTTACTACGCCTATACCGGCTCGGCTCTCAACTCCCTTGAATCAAGGATATCGCGTCATCTCAGCGACAATAAGAAAATATTCTGGCACGTGGATTACCTACTTCTGATCAGCAAGGTGGTGGGCGTTTGGACGATAATTTCTGATAAAAGACTGGAATGCAGCAGCGCCGCACGTTACGCCTCGCTAACGGCTTCCGTCAAGGGATTCGGCTCATCGGATTGCAGGTGCCGATCACACCTGTTCTTCTCTCAGGAGCAAGAACGGCTGGAGGATATTGCACACAGCCTGGAATACAAATGTGTTAAATGAGATTCAGCGGAATCAACCCTTCGGGCTCCCACTTCGTTCCGCAATACCCTTTGGGCATTGCTGAGCCTTCGATTTCCTTTGCAAACCTACAGGCTCCCATTTCACTCCGGAGACACCCTTCGGGCTCAACTGAGCCATCGATTTCCTCCGGAGATCTACTGGCCCGCGATTCCACGAACTATGACAGGTCACGCCCTGTCATGCCAGGCAAATCTCTGATTTGTCGAGGATTACCAAGCTGCAAACCTCGACTTTTTGTCGAGACTTGACCGCACCCTGTTTGCGGGGTAACGTCCCCGCAAATACAGATGTATGTCCATACATCAGGAGCGGGCAAGTCAGATGAGCCCGCAGGGGTTATCGAGATTTTCACCATTGACAATATCCCCCATCATTTTCTCGATGATGCGTCCCTTGGCTCCGCATTCCGGGCAGTCAATAACCAGGGGCCATTTACCTTCACTCACCGCGGGAAAGAGACTTTCACATCGGGGACAGACTATATCAATTTCAAATGATTCCACGATTTCCTCAATATCGTCTTCTTCGTCCTCCAATTCTTCCTTTTCCACTCCCTCTTCCGCCAGTATAATATCCGAGATGGCATCGCTGCGAAGCTGAAGCATCAATTTATTCGCTCTCTCCTTTTTGGTGGTCCCGTCCTTCATTGTTCTTGTTACATGCATTTCCGGCCCATTAACCGAGATCACGGTTCTTTTTGTGCCCGAATGGGAGAGGATCATGTCGCCGGCTTTCAATTCTTCGATCATCCTTTCCATGTATTCTTCATCCCCATCCTCGATCGCCATCTCCGTATCTTCCTCTTCTTCGAGAACTTCAGCGTCCACCTCGGTAAATCCATCCTCGTCCTCGGCCTCTTGAGAAGTTTCCCTTTCTCGTTTTGTTTCTCCCGCCTTCCTTCGTTTTGCCTTTTCACTGTAGATGTCCTTTATCATGCGAGAATAATCCGGTGCCCTCCTAGCCCTCACCACCAGCAGCAATACAATAAAAAGTATCAGGACGGCGGCTACAAATCCCAACTCGATATCGTATTTTTCCCAAATCTTTTCATTCTTCTCGTCCGTCCCTTCCCCTTCGTCCTCCAATCGAACGGTCACAGATACCCTATCGGTATAAACCGTCCTTCCCGAGAAATCTTTCAATACTCCCCTCACATAGATGTTGATAACTCTGGAGGATCCCATGTCAAAATCGTATTTCCAAAGGTTTCCACCGGATTGGCGTCTCATCTTCTTCCATTTCTCACCTGTTATACTCGCTTCCAGCCAGAGAATCCTATCATCCTCCACCGAAGCCTCCACCGTGATGGCGGTTCCCGTAATCTTTCCACCCCGCGGGGATATTATCTCAGGGGTCTCCACCATGGTCTCGATGGGAGGGAGTATCTCGATGCTTGCAGTTATTTTTTCGCTGGCCCCGTAACGATCCTCCACCGTGAGAGTGACGACCTTCCTGCCATCTTCTTCATAGTAGAATTCCACGCTTTCACCGTATATGTCGGGCACCCCGTTGGAATCCATATCCCATATGAATTTCAGATATCGGTCCGTTCCGTCAGGGTCGTGACAGCTGCCCTGGAATGTCAAGGGCTGATCCTTGTAGTATATATTCGTCGATGCAGAAAAGGATATCTCTAGGTCCAATGGAGGTGAATTGATCACTATCTCCTGGGAATCCACATCGCTCAATCCTTCATGGTCAAGCACTTTTAGGCCTACGACGTAAGTTCCGTACTCCGAATAATCCAGGGAAAATTCAACACCGGTCCAGTCCGTATCATCGTCTTTTATCCCGTTCCCATCGCTGTCCCGGTTCATGTCCGCGTCCCAGAAGAAATTAAGCCCCATTATTTCCTCTGCCGAGAGTTTTCCATTTTCGTCCTTATCCTCCTGCGGATCATAGGTGGAATAGGCCGAGAGAATTTTTTGTGTATCAAGATTGAATACAATTTTTCCACCCTGGTCAATACTCGCTTCGGGGGGATGATTCTCGGGTTTGACCACGATTGAGAATTCCTCGCCATCTGAGAGACCTTCCGGATCGGTGACTGTCAGATTTACTATGAAGGTTCCCGGGGAGTTGTACACGTACGTTGTCGTTCTCCCAGTGGTATCCGTCTTGCCGTCTCCGTCCACATCCCATTGATACTGTAACTTATCTTTCTCGCTCCCGTCGATCTTCCCGTTCCCGTTCGTGTCGTCGTCGGGATCAAAACTACCTGCGGCCGAGAAGGTAACTGGTTCAAATACTCTTGCAGCTTGTACAGGGCTAACTACTGCGCGAGGAGCTGAATTCGGAATTATTATCTCACTTACTGAGATATTCACAAAATCGAATTCACTCCAGTCCTCCCTGTTATCTTTCACCCTCAGGGAGAATGTGTATATTCCTTCCTCTCCAGGTGTGAACTCGGCCCTGGCGCTGCTGGCGTTAGCAAGGTCTATATCACTGTGGTTAGTGCATTTCCATTCATATGCTTCGATATAGCCTTCCGGGTCGGGATCAAAACTGCCGCTCCCGTCAAGAATGAATATATCACCTATGAAACTGGATCGGGGTGAACCCGCTTCAGCCACAGGAGCTGAATTGATCCGGTTCTCCACGGTGATCCACACTCTATCAAGCTCTTGGGACCACTGGCCGTTAGAGTCCAGCACCGTTAAGGTGAACTCATAAATACCGGACTCCCCAGGATAGAAATACGGTTCTGAGGAATTTTCCTCTTGCAGGTCAATCGTATGGGTTATGCAGCTCCAGTTGAATGCCACTATTTGATCGCCGTATATTTCGTCCGGATCGTATGAGCTAGTACCGTCAAGAACACATTTTTCCCCGGTAAATAACGATCTATTGTCACCGGCATCGGCCATAGGTGGACGGTTACTGTAAATGATGCTCACATTGCAGCTATCTACTGCCAAACCACCCCTGTCGTCAGTTACCCTGAACCGCGCTCGATATAATCCGGGTGAATCATAGCTGTGGTTTACTGGGCCGTTCTTGTCACTGCTCCAATCATATATCGCATCCCCCTCGAAATCCCATTCGAACCGTACGAGGACACCGTCGGGATCGCTGGCGCTGCCAAGGAAATCCACAGCTTCATTAATATAAGAATTTTTGTCAGGACCGGCATCGGCCAGCGGAAGTTTGTTGAGAGGCAGTACGCGTACGATAATCGAAGTGGAAACATTGTTATCGTGGCCGTCGTCGCAGTGGAGGGTTATATTGTGTACTCCAATCGATAAAATACTGGTGTTAAAGTTCTCCCGGTGTGACATGAGGCCGTCCACGTCGGAGATCCAGGTATAGTAGATCGAATCATTCATATCCATGTCGGTGGAATTCCCTGCATCGAAGTATATGTTATTGCCCACGAGATAGGTGCTTCCGTTCCGGGGATGGGAAATGTTGGCGCTTGGCGGTTTGTTCGGGTAGCCGTTTGTGTATGAATAGAACCTGCCACTCATAAGGGTTTTCTGATTATGAGTAAGTATATAGGTATAGTTTCCCATGGATAGATTGAGAAGTTCGAAACCCCCGGAAGTGTTTCCAGTGGTAAGGAGTAAGCCGTTTGCATCGTATACCCTTACTTCGGCGTTATCTACCCGTGTGCGATTCGTGTACCTGATGGACAAATAAAAATCATCATAGTAACCATCAAAATCATAATCTCGCAAATAAGAAGAAAAGGTGTAATTGCCATCGATCAACAACTCACCGTGATCGGTCAGGTTAAGGGATTCTTCTGTTATGTTCCATCGATAATCGTCAGGATATAGATCTCCGAAATATTGTCGTTCGACATTCCTGGTACGATTCACGAGACCTGTTGAATTGTATAACTCGAACGTGGACTGGAAGAAGGTTTCACCGGCATACGCGGCCCTAAGGTATAGCCATTTGGCATCCATTAATATTGCGTAAGTATTCAGTATCGGTTTTGCCTCGTATACCACTATATTTGTAAAATTCATTATCGCTATTTGACTGTGATTGCCATCCAGAAGAATCAGTGATATCGAATATTCCTCATAACCAACGTCTTTAAGGTTGTACACCATCCAATTGTAACCATCACCCAGAAACGTGCGATTTTCAAAAGAATGAACCGTTCCGTTGGATTCATATGTCATGTTCATAAGCACGGTGATGTTCTCCCAGCCGTCTGCGCTTGAATAAACGCGGCCTGCTATTGAAATATCGTTTCTCCGGAAATCTTCATCACCACAGCGAATATAATCAATGAAATAACCGAATCTGATGGCAACGGGTCCATTTGAAATAAAGGTGGATTCGCCCCTCATGGGTGGATCGTTGCGATAATTCTCCGAATACGTTCGATAATTTCCACCAGGTAGATTGTAAAAGATCACGGTACCGTTTTCATTTGTAAGTTTTTCTTCGAACATATAGTTATTCGATATACTTACGGAAGTTCGATTCATTGGTTGGCCTTCCGAATCGTTAACTTTTATTAAAACGTCATCCCGATACCCCGAGTTATTCCCGTCAAAGACCTCTACATCCATGAATAGAGGCATGTAGTAGTAATGCCAATCATGGTAGGAATGAATTAATCCCGATGAGATGTTCTTCTCGAACACTGGCCCTACGTGGACTGCCGTAAACACGTAATCACCAGTATAAAGATTCTCGGCGATGAAATATCCCGGTCCCAGTAAATTTCCCCTGGTCCATCCCTGTCTAATAATATAACCACTCTCTTTCTCATATATTGTCACCTGGGTCAAGATATCCGGACGTCCCTGATCGTCGTAAGCATAGATGACAAAATCATCGTGGAATCCGTCCCCGGATTGATCCCTGAGATGTTCCATTGTCTGAAAGGTCTGCAGAATGCGGTTGTAAATGGTGAAATTGCCAAAATCAGCTAGTTCTCCTTGAGCCCGATATGCCTCGAAATAATATTCTCCCTCGGGTAGATTGTCGACCCATGACATACCCCACTTATCGGTTAAGGTGGAATTGAATTCGGTATCGTTCGAACTGAAAAATATCTTTATAGTAGCATTGACCTCATCTTGGTACTTCAGGTGCGCATAGAACAATACGTCGTTCATGGAACCCCCGCCGTCGAGATCGTCTACCATCTTGTCGACGTTAATGGGCGTGTCATTACCATAGACCGTCACATCCGTCTGCGTTCGAACGTCCCGAAGGGTCCAGTTGTGATCGAAAAGCTCGCACCGCACCGTGTGATACCCTTCCGAGAGATTGTAAATATATATATATTGGTCATCGTACTCCCAACCAGTCGCCATATAACTCGTGTTGGCAAAGGCTGTCTTTTCGGCCCATTGGTTAAAAACCGTTGCGTTAATATGTACCTGTGCTGTGACATCGTCGCTGATATCCACATCACAGTATATCTCAAGATCGTTATTCGAACTGCCGCCGTCCGCATTTGTGATCCTGGCATAAATGCTATAAAAATTCATATCATACTCGGTGATCAGGGGTCCTTCCGCATAAAAATACGAGTATGAAACTATCGCCGTTCGGGGTAATTGATATGAAACACGGACACTATAGTCCCCCTGGCTGATGTTCTCGAACTGCGCCCATCCTTCCACTCCAATGAGACCAACGTACGATCCTCCAACCTGTACGATTGCTCCTATTGCAGGGCTTGAGTCAGGGAGAGTCGCATATACGCGCAGGTCATCGTGATAGCTGTCCCCGTCAAAATCCATCGGTTCCGGATCGACCAGTAACATGGCCGGTCTGGGTTGCGAGATATCGAAATCCGTATTCGCGTGATAAATCGAATAGAAAGCATCTGCCTCGTGGTGTTGTCCTGAGAGGTTATAAATGTAAATCTTTCCTCTTTCATCGGTCAATCCCTCTAACATTCCATCTATGAGAATACTTGCGTTCAATACCGGAAGAGATTCCTTATCGGTGCAAATTACGAGAACGTCGTTTGCCGTTCCGTTACCGTTGAAGTCGTCCACGATGGCCGACAGTGACAGGGAGTACCTGCGGCTGTTGAAATACAGGCTCACGTTGGTCCGGTTGCTGTGATCTTCCACCTTGTCATGGGCGATATCGGAAAGGGTGAGATTGAAATTATATATGCCTGTGGTCCCTACCTTGTATTCGAAGTAGGTGTCCGTTAGGTTCGCCCCACGCCTACGAGCATTGAATTCCATCATGTCTCTTTTTACAATATCTCCAGTATTGTTGCTTACGGTCATGTTGACCCGCACTCGCTCGGTTATTCCATCGGTCAGCACGCCAAAGCTTATTTTCACCCTATCGTTCTTCCCGTCGTCATCACCATCCCGGATTGAGTATTCGACCCATTCAAAATACTCGTTATTGTCCAATACAGCTCCAGCGGGGTTTTGTAGAGGTAGTGGTGGTACTGCCCTATTTTCCGCAATTGCCGATGTGTCAAAAAAAAAGGAGATACCGGGAAAGATGAAAATAAAGATCGTCAACACTGACATTAAGCGGGTTAATGGAAATTCATTAATTTTTTTCATTTCAACACCATTCGTAATAAAGTTATTCGTTATATTAAGATATTGTCGCTTATTTGTCGTGGTCCATACCATTGTTCCGTTTGATCAACAGCCGATATACGATGTAAAAAATTATCAGGAGTATGATTGTTCCTACAAAGCCCAGCATCGAGTAATCCAGCAGAAATCGGGCCGAGTGATATGCAGCGGTCACCACGGCTCCCGCTATCAATACCCCCAAAAATACGCATGCCATTGCCTTTTTGAATTCAATTTCAAATAGCCAGGCGGCTATGGCGCCGGTCCATGCACCCGTCACTGGTAGGGGTATTGCCACGAAAAGCACCAGGGCCAGTGACTCGTAGCGTTCGATCTTCTTTCCCGTTCTCTTCCGGGTTTTCTCAAGGATATAGTCAAAAAACTTTTTACTGTATTTGAAACGACTGAAAAAACGAACCACCGGATCTGATAACAGCAGTATGAACGGAACGGGAACCATGTTTCCGATAACAGAATATATATACGATTCCCACCACGGTAACTTAAAAACCCCAATGGCTACCGGGATAGAACCCCTCAGCTCGAAAATGGGAAGCATGGCGATCATCATGGTGGATAGCCAGCCGGGAAATATCAATAATATGTCTAAAACCGGTTGTGTTATTGTCAATGGATCGCACCCTCATAGGAGTTCCTTTTCAATGACTTTCCCTCTTGGGGATTTCTCGGAGAACACCGCGGCGGAAAACTTCTTTATCGTCACCTCTCCCTTCCTCCATGTGTTCGAGGAAAGCCCTGCCTTCATACAGGTATGGCTAAGAAACTCCTCCACGTCCCATCCCCATTCCACCGGAACCTGCGGTAAAAGCAGTCCCTTGAAAAAGGATTTTTCCATGATGAGGCCGTCCTTTCCGATCTGTATCCTGTTTAGCAATTCCTCCGGAGATGAATATTTTATCTTTTCAGGAACTGTGAGAAGCGATATTTCCACCACAATTCTATCGAGTTCCTCCTTGCGCAGAGCCGGGAAGCGCGGATCCTCGAGAGCGGCATTCAACGCATTATCGCAGATGGCCTTCTTCAGTTTCATAACGGGCATAACATATCCTATGCAACCCCTCAGTTCCTTCGATGGAAATCGGCTCAATGTGACGAATACACCTGACTTTTCCGAAAATTTCTCCGGAAGTTTTTCAGACTCGATTTCCCTTATCTTAAAGTGTCGGTCCAGCTCGGCTCTCGCAAGAGCAATTGCCATCCTGCCGTCTTCCAGGTCATACATATCCTTCACCTATTCCGATTATTTCTAAATATTAACAATTGATCTGCTAAATATAATTTGCGCCAAATGAACAACCCACATTTGAAAATGTGGGTATCATCCTCGGAAACATCCAAAGAAGCCCGTTTCACTACGCAATACTTACGGCATTGCTGCTCCTTCGCCAAGTGTGGCTACAGGAGCATTCATCCCCCGTTTAAAAACGGGTGTACCCGTAGGGAGTACTCCCGAGGGTGCAGGGGACTTGAAAAGTCACCGGAGCGAAGCGGGCATTCTGCTGTTTCCTACGGATAAATAATTCCGGCATTCCCAGTATGCCAGTGAAAACCGTCATATAAATTTCTTAAAAAGGGTTTTTTCGGTTAGTTTTTTATATGGATATTTCCATGCCGCTTCAATGTATTGTCCTAAATGTAGTAAAGAGAATCTCGATAATGTCGATGTATGCTTTTTTTGCGGTCATGAACTTCCCGCCAATCAGAGTATATATATCGCTCTTGAAAAGGACAAGGTCTTCAAGTGGAGGCCAAAGTATGTCGATATTCACGTACCGGACAATCATGGATCTGTCAGGGTTTCTTTTTTGAAACCCCCCTTTGTGGAGGGGAACAAGCTTCGGATAAGGCATAGAGGGGTGGACGGGAGAGTTCGTAAGATCTCGGAGATTTCGAACCAGAAGATAAAAGAAATGATTAAGGACATAATCGGAGTAATCGAAGAGATGGCCTAAGACTTTTTTTATAATAATTACCTGAGATAGGTGAAATATTGGGTTTCGAGGAAGATCAATGGTACCGGAAAGGTTTATTCCTTACACTGAAAGATCTTGATACATCGCAAGAAGGTCTCTCTCAGGACGAAGCAAAGAAAAGGCTGATTGAACACGGACCCAACAGACTTGCGGAAGTAAAAAAAAAGTCCTTGATAATAAAATTTCTTGAACAGTTCAAGGGCATTCTAATAATTATTTTGATCCTTGCGGCCATTGCCTCGGCATTTATCGGACTTAATTCGGATGAAGGTTCGCTTCTCATAAAGCTAAGCGATACAATAGTGATCCTTGTTGTAATTACCATCAATGCGATAGTGGGATTTTTCCAGGAATTTCGCGCGGAAAAGGCCATGGACGCACTTAAACAGATGGCGAATCCCAGAGCCAGGGTGCAAAGAGACGGAAAGGAGGAGGAGATTCCCGCAGAAGAGCTGGTTCCGGGGGATGTGATAATCGTCGACGAGGGGGTCAAGGTCCCTGCCGATGCCTATCTCATGGATGCCAATAACCTCCGTGTGGACGAATCCGCCCTAACCGGTGAATCGGTATCGGTCTCCAAGGATGTTGTGGCCTATATCGAGGAATTACCCCTGTCCAAGCAGAAGAACATGCTGTTTTCCACAACGATAGTCACTGGAGGGAACGGTAAAGCCGTGGTTGTGCGTACTGGAATGAAAACGGAGATAGGGAAGATAGCTACTCTCGTCCAATCATCAGAGACCGAGATGACGCCGCTACAGAAAAGGCTTGATAAACTCGGGAAACAGATCGCCCTCTATGCCGGTATTGTCTGTTTCATCGTTCTCGTGATCAATATAATATCGCACTGGGAGACAATTACCGAAACTTCTACCATTCATCGATTTCTGTTGACAAGTATCAGCCTGGCGGTGGCAGTCATTCCCGAGGGATTGCCCGTTATCGTGATCGTAACGTTGGCTATCGGGATCCAGGAAATGGCCAAGAAGAATGCCATAATCCGCAACATACCAAGCGTTGAAACTCTGGGTGGTACAACCGTAATATGCACTGACAAAACCGGCACCCTGACCCGGAATGAAATGACTGCAAGAGAGATGTACTTTGACGATAAATTCATATCCGTCACTGGAGAAGGCTATGATACTACCGGGAAGTTCTTGATGGATGGGAAATCCCTTGACCCCAAAAAATGCAAAACCCTTGAAACGATCCTCCGAACAGTCGTTCTTTGTAACAATTCAGTCATGGGCGAGAGTGAAAACAAATGTCACGGTGATGTTTCCAAACCAATAGGTGATTCCACCGAGAATGCCATGTTGGTGCTGGGAATGAAAGGTGGTGTCGATCTCGATACCAGAAAACGCTATGAGCGAATCAAAGAATTCACCTTCGATAGCGCCTTGAAGAGAATGTCCGTGGTACACCGGATCGATGACGAATTCTTTCTGTTCGTCAAGGGTGCGCCTTCAGTGATAACGGGGCGATGTAACAAAATATCTAAGGATGGGAAGATAATTCCATTCGGTGGAAAGGACAAGAAAAAAATGATCCGGATGAACAACAAGCTTGCCGGAGAAGCCATGCGTGTACTTGCAGTGGCATACAAGAAGATAGATGTTTCTAAGGCCCCATCCCCTTATCAATTCATCCATTTCCACGATCGGGACGAAATGGAGAAAGACCTGGTATTCTTAGGTCTCGTCGGTATGATCGATCCACCCCGAAAAGCTACAAAGGAGGCTGTCCGCTTATGCAAGAGAGCGGGCGTCAGGGTGGTTATGATAACCGGGGATCAGAAACCAACTGCTGTTACCATAGGTAAAGAGTTGGGGATTATTACAAAAAGCAATCAAGTTCTCACCGGGCCCGAACTGGAAAAGATGAGCCAGAAGGAACTTGAGAAAAGAGTAGAGGGGATACGTGTTTTCGCTATGGCCGTACCGGCTCACAAGCTATCGGTGATATCCGCACTGAAAAAGAAGGGGCACGTGGTGGCCATGACCGGGGATGGTGTGAACGACGCCCCTGCATTGACCAAGGCCGATATCGGCATATCCATGGGCATCACCGGGACCGATGTGGCCAAGGAAGCCTCGGACATGATCCTCACCGACGATAACTTCGGTACCATCGAAAGGGCCATAGAGGGCGGTAGAAGGATCTACAACAATATACGTCGCTTTATAAGATACCAGTTTTCAACCAGCGTGGGGGCCATCCTGGTTATCCTCGTGGCGACCATCTTCTCAAAGGATCTTCCTCTTTTACCTGCCCAGATTCTATGGATAAACATAATTATGGACGGACCACCTGCACTAGCCCTTGCCATGGAACCTGTCAAGGGAAACGTGATGGAGCGACCGCCCATCGATCCCAAAAAAGGGATAATATCAAAAAAGATGCTCGCTTCGGTTTTTCTTTTGGGTATATTCATGTGCATTGGAACCCTTTACATATTCTTTGGGAGCCAAGCGGCTGCCGGATACAGTGTAGCTAAGGCCCAGACCATGGCATTTACCATATTCGTATTGTTCCAGTTATTCAATGTATTCAACTGCAGGTCGGATGAAGAATCGATCTTCAAGAAAGGATTTTTCTCGAACAAGTACATAATCTGGGCAGTCTCATTCTCTCTGATTCTACAGATATGCGTCGTTTACGTGCCCTTCCTGCAGGACCTGTTCCATACGGTGCCATTGAACGGTTTTGATTGGTTGGCGATAATAATTATGTCCTCTCTGATCCTGGCAGTGGATGAGATATACGTGAAGGCTATTGGGAACCGGCTCTAGGTGGGGTAAATGAGTTCGAAAGATGTGGAGAAATTCAAGCACACTTGTCCGGCCTGTAGGGCAGAATATCCTTGTGAGAAACTTGTATATCAATGTGATTGCGGAAGCAAGGTTATTGTAAAAGTGAACCTGAACGATATTGAGGTGAGCCGTAAGGAAATGCTTTCTCGCCGGGAAAAGGACCTCCCGTCCATTGAAAGGTATTTCGAGTTCCTCCCGCTGCTGAACCGAAAGAATTTGGTGCACCTTGGTGAGGGGAACACACCGCTGGTGCATGCGAAGAACCTGGGCCGACGGCTCGCCATGCCACATCTCTATCTGAAGAACGAGATCAACAATCCCACGGGCTCGTTCAAGGACCGGCCCATCAATGTCGGTCTCAACCGCGCTCTGGAATTCGGGGCCGAAACCGTTGCATCGGCATCCTCAGGGAATGCTGCAAATTCACTTGCAGCCGGTTCGGCAAAGGCAAATATCCGCTGCGTGGCTTTCGTCCCTGCCGACGCCCCGCGCTCCAAGATAGCCCAGCTTCTCCTTTACGGTGCCGAGGTAATCCCTGTAGGGAGGACTGAGGGTTATCTGGGCGATCCCACTGTGGAGATGCTTACAAAGTGCTATCAGGAACTAGGTTTCCATCCCATCCCCAGTTTCGGTCATCTGAATCCATACCAGATGGAGGGAGCGAAGACCATCGGTTATGAGATCGCCGAAGATATGGTCCCGAACCACATGCTCATTCCTCTGGGTGGTGGTGGTCTTTATCTAGGCAATTATAATGCCTTTTCGGAGTACAAGGAACTTGATATAGTGGATGAACTGCCTGTGATGCACGCGGTCCAGGGGGCGGGGTGCGCTCCCCTGGTGAAAGCGTTCCGGAAGAACAAACCCATTGAAACCTGGGAGGAGCCCCGGACCATCGCCGCTGGATTGGCGGACCCATTTACTTGGGACGGAGAGCGGGTTCTCACGGCCTTGAAGGAGAACGGCGGTCTGGCGATCGGGGTGGAGGACGGGCCAATTGTGGAAGCCCAGAAGCTTCTTGCCAGGTATGAGGGAATATTTGCGGAACCAACGGGATCTGCCTCTCTTGCGGGACTGTTCAAGTTGGTGGATGAGGGAGTGATATCCAAAGATGAGACCGTAGTGGTAGAGGTGACGGGGCATGGATTCAAGGATCTGGTACAGGTAGAAGGTCTCTTTGAGATGCCCGGACCAATAAGGCCGGATATGAAGGACGTCAGGAAAAGATTGCGCATTTAAGAGTGTGGATATTTTCGTTTCCTTATCTACTGGGGTGTAATTCTCGAAAAGAATAATATAGCGATTATCCCTTTACTATCTCCACGGATATATTCGCTTCTATAAGATTATTCGTATACACGCTAATAAAGAATGTCATTAAATTAATTGATTACTAACAATCAGGTGAACTCAAATGTTACGTTTTTTCAAAAGGTCCCTTATCGTGTTATTAGTTGCAATGATGCTTGCACCGTTCTCCATTCTGTTGACTAATGGATTTGAAGATAGCGCGGAGAAAACAAAGTCAGGGGGAAAATCCTTAGTTCCTGCGTTAAATTATTTTCCGGCCCATCCCGATAAAAAGAACAATCTCGCTTCTGATCCAGCTTATCAGGTCGTGAATGACCTCGAACCCCTATCAAACATTCCCAAAAGAAGCCGGAGTACAGACACAAGGACCGACTTTTCCCTTTTATGCATTCGTGTACAGTTCCAGACGGATTATGTTTCAACTACAACCGGTAACGGGACAATGCTCCCTGAACACGATATGGCTTATTTTGATTCCATTCTTGGAAGAATGGAGACTTACTACGATGAGGTATCATATGGACTCTTAACAGTTAACACTCATATTACCGAGCAAATATATACCCTGGACAACAATATGAGCTATTATGGGGCCAATGACGAAAGGACGAAAAGGAATGTGAACCTTGTGAATGACGCCGTGATCAAGGCAGATCCCGATATTAATTTCAACCAATATCGCAAGTTCATTGTCATTCACGCCGGTTCAGGGGAGGAGTCTGATGTAAGGGATGATTCTCCTAACGATATCTGGTCCAATCATGTTGGAGAATACCAGATGTGGGCCGTGTTGGGTCAAGCCATTTCCACCGATGACGGGACCACCATACGGGACATAAGCATAGTGCCCGAGACTCAGGACCAGGACGGTTATTTCGGTTCGAACATCACAGGAGTGATATGCCACGAGTTCGGTCATGATCTAGGGCTACCGGACCTCTACGATGTTGATTATAATTCCAATGGGATTGGTATATGGGGACTCATGGGGGCTGGCGGTCACCTGAATAACGGCGTTACTCCCGGTCATCCCTGTGCCTGGTCAAAAGTATTCCTGGGATGGGTAGATCCCGTTGAGATATCGGCAAATACGGAAACGGTATACATACGGAACATCGAGGATTACCCGGATATCTACAAGATAATCATACCTGATACGGATGGCAAACAGTATTTTCTCATCGAGAACAGGGCCCGGACCGGTTTCGATTACTATCTACCCCATGGAGGGCTGCTGATCTGGCATATTGACGAGTCGGTAATGTACGAGAATCTGGGAGGAGGATTCACCCGGTTGGATGCCAACGACATTAACACAGATCCTTCTCACAAGGCAGTGGACCTCGAAGAGGCAAGCGGCACCCAGGAACTCGATATATTAGTCAATTACAACAACGGGGATAGTTATGATCCCTGGTACAGCGATTCGATAGGTTTTACGCCTAGCTCAACACCGAATTCCGCGGACTATTCCGACAGGAAAACGGAGATTCACTTCACCGCAATTTCCCGAAATGCAAATACAATGACCTTTTCAGTGATGGTGGAAGAGAGGAGGTTATTTCTCACAGGCCCCCAGAAGAACTCTTCAGTGGCGCTCCCCGGAGAACCGGCGAGCTTCGATGTCACGCTATTGACCAACCGGGAAACCGGTGGCGCCACCATGGATTGGGTCACGCTTGTACCCGGGGGTCCGGATTCCCAATGGGTATCTTTCAAGGAGAATCCTGTGAAGATCCCCCAGAAGAACAAGGAGTTTGTGACGCAGGTGTATGTGACAGTCCCTCCGGACGCCCTTTATCTCGACAAGTTCGGGATCACCATATCGGCGATATCCAACGATTCCACTCCTGCAAGCGAAACAGTATTCCTGAATGTTACGGCAAACAAGATCACAGGTTTCTCCATGGACCTTTTGGACGATATTAATATTTTACCGGGGCCTGGAAATACCACCATCCTTTCTCTGTGGTTGAACAATACCGGCAATAATGAAGAGATTTATTACCTATCGGCCTCGCGTACCGATGACGAATGGGCCACAATTATGAGCGTGGAATATATGTTCAGCCTTTCACTGGACTACGTAGATTATTTAATCGAGGGCCGCGCAGATAAGAAGTTGAGGGATGCCTTCGAACTGAAGGAAATTGAGATTGACCGGGATGCACAATTATTGGCAGAAAATGGTGAATGGATATTGAAGGATAGGCCCGATGAATACCGGATAGTAGTTAATGACTCGGCTCTGGATATCTACAACATGAATCGTATCGGCATCGATTCGTATTCGAGGGGAAGAGTATCTTTACACCTTTTTGCTCCATGGGAGTCTTTTGCTGGCGATCGGTGTACCGTCACTATAAAAATGACCCATAACGACGATGAGGTGAGCGTCTCATTCAACGTAACCGTAGTTCATGTATACGGAATATCCATAATCCCGGATAACACCGAGAGCATTGGAAGGCCCCATGAGCCCATTGTGTATAACTTCGAGCTAATCAACAAGGGTAACGGCCCGGATAACGTCAGCCTGATATTATCCGAAAAAAAGTCGGGATGGAACATCACCTACGAGCCCCGCTATCTCGTCTTGGAGGCCGGTGCCAGCGGTTTTGCGAGGGTTACCATTTATACCCACGATCTGGCACCTCCCAGGGATGAATTCATTTTTTCCATGATCGCCACTTCAAGCAGTGGAAAGAAAGTCGAGACGGTTCCCCTTATCGTGACGGTTGAGGAATATGACGAAATGGCTGTTCACCTTCCCGTGGTCAACGCGACCTTGAAGGCGGGAGCGAAATCCGCCTCCCTGGTCATTCAATTGGAGAACCGTGGGAGTTCGGACGACCGCTATGCTGTAGTGACCTTTCAGAAACCAGAGGGTTTTACCACTGCGCTTACAAACTATCCGGCTAGTAACATACCTATAGACGCATACGGCGTAAAGTTCCTGGTTTTACAACTAAGCATGACGGGAAAGAAGGAGGCAGGTACATACTCATTCATTATAGGAGTACAGTCCAAGAACAACGGATCCCTACTCCGCAAGTACACTCTAAACGTTACTGTGGAAGAGATGATCTCCATCGACCCGACCATCGATTCCGATGAGATGAGCGTCCGGGTCGGGCGCAAGGTAACGTTCTATGTGGATATCGAAAACATCGGCAATACCCTTGTAACTGCCCATCTTGTGCAAGAGAGTGTACCATCCAACCTCAAGATATCCATTATCCCTGAGGAAGCAGTGACTCTGCGGATGGATAAAATGGAAACCATTGCAGTGGAAGTTACCGCCCTAAACGGTATCTCCCCGGGTGTGAAGACTTTGTCTTTCGTTATTACTCTTAAGGAAGGTAGTAAAGAACACCTGCTCGATATTAACGTGCGTGTGATGGCTGATTCAACCGAAAAAGAGCCTCTCGAAGAAACTTCGACCTCATCAAGTAATCTTAAAATTGTCCTGGGTATCATCGGTTTAGTACTGGTGCTTGCCCTGGCGGCTGGTATGTTCTTTTTTGTCAGAAGGAAAAAGAGAAGCGATCCGGTACTTGAAGAAGAGAAATCCCCGGATGATGGTTTACTGACAGGTTCCACCGAAGGAGAACTGGGGGATACGGTAGAGGTATACTCCGATTTCACGGTGGAACCCGAGGGGGGAAACACCACCCCGATGGAGAACCGTATTGTGATTCACGGCCCGCCTCAGGAGGAAATGCAATCACCGAAGCCGTCGGTACCCCCCCCTCCCGTTATCCGTAAGACCTTGCCTATGCCTGACAAGTCACCACTTGTCCTGTGTGGTGAGTCCACTGCGCTCCGATGCATTGAAAATGCATCTTCTCCCTCAGGAGCAAGCTCCTTACGGGTGATGGGGAATGAAATTCACCGAACCCTAATAGAATCTCCGATTCTATGTCGGGAGCCCGCAGGGTCGCCTTCACCGAAGAAGGTGCGGATCGTAAAGAGAATCGATGCTGACAAGTAGAATATTTCTATTCAAAAAGATTGAAATTATTTAGCCTGTTTCATTGTCCCGGTCGAGTGTGAACGGTTATGGTAAATCTGGCAACGAAGGTGACCATTGGCAGGATCTGTCTCATTCCTCCCACCATAATATTCCTGCTCTTGCCGAATTACAGGTGGGCAGCCTGTGTTACCGTCACTTCTCTTGCTGTAATGGACTCTCTGGACGGTTATATCGCGAGGAAGAGGGGTGAGATCACTAAGTTGGGCACTTTTCTGGACCCCATGGCCGACAAGTTATCGCTATTAGCACTTCTGATCACGCTGCCTTTGGTGTATAGTTATTTTACGTGGTGGTTATCGGCCGTGCTTATCGGAACAGGTGTGCTGATGGTGATCGGATGGGGGATGCATTACTACGTGACAGGAAACCCGGTTGTAATACCCAGCAAAATGGGAAAGATAACAATGGCCGTCCAATACAGTACCATAGGTCTGTCGGTCCTGTTTGCCACCCTCTACCTCGATTTCAACCTTGACCCCTTCGGTGGGAACCGGACCGGCGTCGAGCTTTTTTTCCTGGGCATTTCATTCCTGTGTATTTTCACCACCGTGGATTATTTCTTTAACATGGTACATCACGGACTTAAATCACATCCTGATATAACATCCCCCATGGAAAACGTAAAAATAAAAAGAGACATCAAGCGAGAAATGAAGAACAAACCCCCGGCCAAACGAAGGGTGATGGGCCGCATTTACGAGAAGACCGAATTGAGGAAGATGGAGCCGAAGTACTTGCCCGAGGTGATGGAAAAATTCGAAAAATTCAGGGTTTGCCAGATCTGCCAGGGTTCCATGAAGAAGAAACAGGTTGCCAGATGCCAGTGCGGGCGTCATTTTCACTGGGGCTGTCTCGAAAAGATGCAGGGGGAATGTCCCAGGTGCGGTACCGTGATACACATGGGTGAAGACAATAAACTTGAAAACCCCAGTGTGGTATGATCAGGGTCCGGTTCTCCTTTCCGACATGTTCAACACATTTCTTTATAATGCTAGACTAATGGGACTTTAATTAATTTATCCAACCCAATCCAAGAAAAAAAGTAATATTAATATTGATAGACTTTTGGAAATCGATATTGGGACCCTATTAAATAATTTTCAATGATTTCAAAAGATACCCACTTTCTTTTTAATTCCTGTGCCACTTGACCTGTGACATTGCTTCCTCCAAAAGGATCAAAAACCAGATCCCCCAGTTCAGTTAAAAATTCAATAAAAAATTTTGGTAAACCTTTAGGATATCTAGCCGGATGTGGTTTTATATTATTCTTTTTACACATCTTTAAATATTTACTACTAGAATCAGTATTTCCCATTTGTAATAAATTGGGTGGTATCGAGCCATTATTATTTTTTCGGAACTTATTCGTTATGTTATGTCCAGATGGCCTTTGTTTTGCTTTATATCCATTGTCAATTAATCTTTGCATGTCTTTACTATATGGTTTTAATACATTTCGGTTATCCGCTTTTGGGAAAGGGTTTTTTGATAACCAAATGACTAATTCAACTGAATCCTTCACTCGGATTCTCCTTACTGTTACCCATTCCGCTGGTGAAGGCAATTTCGCAGGATTATACCAGTAGAACTCCTGCGCTAAGTGAAACATTTTCGTTAATTCGATTAATAATTCAAAATGATATGTAGAACGTGTTGGTTTGCCTTTATTCCATGATCCACCAATATCAATAACTAAACTCCCATTATCATCTAATATTCTATAAAACTCCTTAGCAAATTTCATGAACCATTCCAGCATATAAGGTTGAGATTCAAAAAACCCGGAACTCAAAGGATGGTAAAAATACTCGAAGCTACCATGTTGATTATTTCGACATCCTGGCAGTATGTATGTTCAATCAAACGAATAAATGGGATTTTCGATTTATAAAATCGCCGGATTTGGAAGTTGTTAATAAAGATAACGAGTTATTGAAAGTAATGCAAAGAATTCCAATATCAATTAGAGAACCTTGGAAAGAGGGTTTACTTGATGTTTTAAGGTAATCGAGGATTGGAGAGTATTTTATCGTCCCATCAAAACTGCGCTAGTCGTGGGAAATACTCCCGTCAATGCTCGGCTCACGGCTCTCGGCCCTGTGTGACTCCGATGCAACTCCTCCCCCCCGATGGACGATCTTACGAGTTTTGTTCCCCCCGGTGGAGTTCGGGAACCAGACAACCGGCATCCGTCTTCTTTTCATTACCCGGTTTTGTTTTGCTTTCCCGTCCATTGCTTCCCTTTCGTTTTTTCCCTCGTGGCCCTCTATTCGCCTTCGCTCCGTTCTTTTTTCGAGCCATCCTAGGTTGCCCTTTCCCTTTTTTTGCAGTTTTTTCCTCCATCGATTTGACGAAAGGAACTGCTTTTCGGGGTGGTAGCAACTCCTTAACAGAATTTTTTTTCCCCTGCATTGGAATGTTTAGTTCGGATTTCTGTGAACATGTTAGCCCGCATTTTTCTACAACCGATTCGGGACAAGCGAAATCGCTTCGGGGCAGGTCCTTCATTGGGCAGGGTCCCGCTTTTTCGGGTTTGTAATGTTTTTTCTTGAGAGCGAACTGTTTACCAACATTGTCCTCAAGATAATACAAACGGTCTTTCACATCCACGTTCTTCCTCGTTTTACGACGACCCTTCCAGGCCCCAACGGCCACCACTTTCTTTTTTAGGTGTATCTTTGCAAGTTTCATCTCCTTTGGGCCCTTAACGGCCACGACGTTTTCTTCCTCTTTTTTCCTTCCACGCGGACGTATCACAAGAAAGTATACAAGTAAACCCAAAAGAAGTGCCGCCACACCAATCAGCCCGGTGAACACCCAGAAAGTGTCGCGGGAGCCGAAATCGTCCCCTATGCTATCGTAGCGGGTCTCGACAACGGTGAAATTGATATCCTCCGTAATGTGAAAGGGAGGGTCGATAAGTTCCAAACGGAGGTTATGATGTCCTTGGGCCACAGAGGAGATGTCCAGGGATAACGAATAGTTATTACCTATGGAACGGCCGTCCAGATACCATCCGATACTTACTTCATCCTCGTGTTTTTCAAGTTCGAAGCTTGCATTGAACCAGGAAGTTCCAGCTTCATAGCTCGTTTCCCCCGAGGTCCTGTCCAGGGTACGATTGAACACTGTAATGTTTGAATGAGTGAGATTCAATATCCGCGGAGCCAAGTTGTCCACGGACCTCACCGGGCCGGCCAGGGCAGTAGTGGAATTGATGTTACCGTTCAAGTCTTCCACACAGAGACCAAAATAATAATCCCTGTTATCATGAATTTTTTCGCCGTTTATATCCTCCACCACCGCTGCTTGCTTGCCGACAGCAGTTATGAACAATAGGGGCGTAACACCGGCCAAATCGGAAATTGGGTCCAGGTAGCTTCCGTAGAGAATATATCTTTTAAAGTCAGGTGCCGTGCATGGATCCCAGGTAAGGGTGATGGACCCTCCGTTGTCCAGGGGGGTGTCCGCGGCTGTTAAGGAAACGATGGCATCTGGCGCGATATCATCGGTTGCCTGTGTTCTCACCGCCTCCTCGATAGTTGGAAACTCGTTTCCTTCCACGTCCACGGCGGTCACGGCAAAATTATAATATAGATCATTCGCGAGGCCTTCGACTATATAGCTCACCAGGTCATTCTCTGTTTTTTCCACGGTATCCACTGGTTGCAGTCCCTTAACCGTGGAGATCTCCGTTTCACTCATGTAAATATTGTACTGATGCAGGTCGGGTTCGCTGTTCGCAGCCCATTCCAGTACAACCGCACCCCCCTCATCACCCGGGCGGTCCCATGAATCCAGGTTCCTGACAGAAGAAGGCGGCAGGTTATCTCTTGCTTGAACAGGGCCGAAGGGCGTTATATTCAAGATCTTGTTTCCGCTCTCATCCACTGCCAGAACCGTTACATAATAATTTTCACCATCTTCAATAGCAGCGTTCTTATGATTTCTCAGCTCAAATTCCGAAGTGGAAAGCTCTTTGATATCATCGACTTCCGGGATCAGCCCCTCAACAGAGTCGAAATGATCTTTCTCGAAATAGATGTAATAGTGATGAAAAAAGTTACCTCCCCTCTGGTTCAATCCCAGGGTCAGAGGATACCATGATACTGTAATGCTACCTCCCTGGTCGTCCGGAGTGTCAATAGCGGATATTCCTCCAATTGAAGCCGGTGCAAGGTCATCAGTTGGTATGATGGGCCCCGCGACATGACTGTTTTTATTGGAGAACCCATGAACATCCACGACGATCACCGTGATATAATACTCATTTCCATTGATAAGGGATAATCCACCCATTCCTGTTAGGGATAGGGATTTCTCATTAATATCACTGACCGTTTTTTCAGGTGTCAGCATCGAAAGATTTCGGATTGGTGAGATGTAGATAGCATAATGACTAAAATCCTCGGTGAATTCATAGTCCCATATCAGGGTAATGCTTCCACCTTGGTCATTCGGAGTGTCAATAGCGGACAGGTTTCTTATGTTCGGAAGGAAATCCACTATCCTTAACAGCTGAGCTTCCATGAAAACCGAATAATTCCCGGGGCCTGTAATCGTAAGATTTATTCTATGCTTTCCCACGGATAGGTTTGAAAGACCGAAAAACATCTCATCGGAAATATTACCTTCAATATCCGATGTCCATCTATATTCCATCGTTTGGCTGTCGGGGTCGTTGCATGATGCATCAAAATAGACCTCGCTTCCGTTAATGGCCACCATTGGATTGATATTCATGGATTCTATAGTGGGTTTCACATAAAATTCAATTTCAATAAAGGGATGCTTGGAATTGTCTCCGAACTCCTTTGAATGGAATGATTTTAATTGTTGGCCCGAGGACGTTCCTTTCAGTAGAAGACCGTTATTGGAGTAATTTCCCGTTAACCAGTCCCTCATTGTGTCCTTACAATTCCATTGGAACCATCCATAATTGTTGATCCACGTACTGTCGATAGTGATGTGTTCATAATCACCTCCCAATATATCCCAGGGATGTGTACCATCATAAGTTAACCATGTGGCACCAAACCCATTCTGGATCGGTCCCCAGATGTTGTTTCCTTCTTCCCAATCACACTCCATACGGTACAGAGACACTTCGAGAGGATTCCCGGCATTTCCATCAGCATCTTCATAACAATAAAGATTCAATGTCGCACCGGAGAAGAATCTGAGATCTTTGGATTGAATGCTCGAAAGATCGAAAAATAACATTGAGCGAAAAACCTTGTAATAACCCCCGCTATCCGGACTAATATATAAATACGGGTCACCACCCATGTTCCAGTTGCGATTGTCACCGACAAGGGGATCATAGAAACTGCATGTAAAGGTGTCTTTACCGGTCCCGATACTTGTCTTTATCACTTCGGTTGTGGGATCTATGTAAATCGGGAACACTCTATCCTTTTCCAGCAGGTATGATACGGGAACCTGGACCCCTATCAAGAGCTCTTTGGCATTTCCCCGGCCCGATAAGGTGATGTGATAATCCGTAAACAATTTACTCTCGTCACCGAACATATCCCGTTCCTTAGACCGTGCCGAATCGTGGATGAAGGGCCTGGGCATCCTTAATATTCGACCCTGCTCGTCGTCTTTTAATCCGAAGAGCAATTCCGGTGCGAAGATTCCCTCTCCCCCCTCATTTACGGGAGGCGACAGAAGAGATATTCCGACGGAGGTATCAATCTTCGTATAGATTATAAGTGAATTGTCGTTATCAAGGGAAACGTTCCTAAGATAAGAGGGCAATTCGTTCAGTATAAATTCATTTTTTAATTTATCAGGCTGAACATGGTACATCTCATCTATTTCCGGGTAAATATTGTCATATATTATCACGTTCCCGCTTACCTCTGCACCGGCGACAAGCGGAAAGAAATTTTTATTTTCGTCACCGGGGACGATCTCCATGTGATGCGGGGTGAAAACCATCCTCTCTCCCCCTGCCTCAATTCTGACCAGCGGGCTCCCTGGAATATGGGTGGATGAAAAACCCGCTTGTATTGAATTCTCATTGCATACGAGGGGGAATTGGGTATCTTCCATATCGATTATATCAGTATCATAGTCCCGATAGATCCCATTATCATCCTGCCAGTGTATCGGTTTTGACCATATTCGGGCGGCCTGTTTTCCCTGGGAGGTGGCGAAGAATTTAGCATTGGATGTTCTGAGGTCGCATATTTCCTCCCTTTCAGCACCAATCAAATATGGCTCCGAACCATTACGGAACTCACTTTTATCAGCCCCCATTCCGGTGATTGTGAGCTGAGAAGACGCCCGACTTTCCGAAGTTTTGGTATCTCGTATGCCTGTGTATAATGAACCTGAAAGTAACATGGAGAGGATGAGCAAAACCCCGATGGACCTTAGAATCCGGTCATAATGGGGGGTACCATTTAATGCATTACCTACAGTCATCCTTTAACACCGTTACTGCTACCGTTCCTTTCTGTTCGAGAGCCAACCCATATATCTTCCTATATGATAAATAATGGTTTTGTAGAACTTCTCCTGTTTTCAAAAGTCGTTTTCATACAATAAGGAATGAGGTGGAAATAATAAAGAAAGACCTATTTTCCTCTGATTATTTGAAGCATACGCAATAATTTCCATAAAAGATTTTATATTAGTTGCAATTATCTCTCTTGGAAATCCGATCAACTGACAGCTTGTTCCAAAATCGGTACTAACGAACTCACGAGCAACCAAATAAATTCGGGGTATCAGGGCAGCCAAAACCGGTGGACAAATATGAATTATTGTCTTATATGCGGGAAAAATGATGCAGGGGCCAATCAGCTTTGCATGAAGTGCGGAGTCAATCCCTTAGACAGAGTAAAGGAATCCGGGGTAGGATTTGCCAAGAGGCTGGGGAATACTTCCATTCCCGATATGATCACCAAGGGGGTGAAATATACTCTTAAACCCCCCGAGCTGATGGCTATACAGGATATTCTCCTGGAGCTTGGAAAGTTGGAAAAAGAGACCGGTGACATCATAGGCTCAGCCAGGATGTATCACCTGCTCGGGAACTTCTTTTCCGTTCTGAATAATTCCTCTGGTGCTCTTGATAATTACAACAAAGCACTCAGTATCGCTCCGGATAATTTTATAGTATTGCGGGAAAAAATAAGGGTTCTTGAATTGATGGGAAAAAAGGACGAGGCAAAAGCCACCAAGGCTGAGTTGATCCGTTACCAACAAAACCCGGCAGGTCCGCCACCGCCTCATTCCCCTGATCCGCCACCGTTCTCCAATCCAACTCCATTTCCACCTATAGCTCCTGATGAATCCCCAAGTATCATTCCACCAACTACACCCCCATTTGGAACACCTCCTCCATTTAAACCAGCCCCTCCGGCTGAACCACCGACGACCAAGCCTGCTCCTCCCATACCTCCATCCTCTCTAGCTCCTCTGGAAGCTCCACCTCCTGTAAGTTCATACGGTTCTCAGGGGATACCCGTACCTCCAAAATACTCGTACAAAGACCCTCCAAATTCCCCTCCACCGGTCAGTTCCTACGGTCCCCCGCCAATACCCGTAGCTCAGCCGTACTCGTATTCGGCCCCAGCACCCGAAAAGGATCAAACTCACCGTGCAGAACAATCCCGTTCCCCGGGAGCAGACCCTGCAAGTGTCAATCTGCGTGTGAAAGAGGCTTTTCAGTGGATCAACAAGATGAGCGGTGCGGGAATCGAGACCGCGCCGGCATTTCAGATGCTTCAAAATGCCCAGGAACTTCTTGCAATGAACCCCGATGGCGCCATGGACAAGGCAAACGAGGCCCTGGCATGGTGTGAAAAGACCTTCGAAAACGAGATGGAGCTCCACAAGTCCGATTTGTTGAAAACACAGGGTCTCCTTTCCTCGGCTCTGGAAGAAGGAATACGATACGATGAGGGGCAGAGTGAAATGGAAGCTGCCGTTTTGGCATTCAAATCGAATGATTTTACGGAATTTTCCCGGCTCATAGGTACTATCAAAAAGACCGTCGAAGACAGTACGAACATGAGAAAATACAATAGTCTTTTAAGGGAGTTCTCCACGAGGGTAAACACGGTAAAAGAGATTTTAGGACCATCGGCGGCAGGAGCTTTCGGATTGGATTCGGTGGTGAGCGAAGCGGCTGAGAATCTGGTGGCGGGAAATTATATCGAACTAGCGGAGATACTGGAGCGGAGTGATAGAATCCTCTCCGATATCGAAGAACTTGTGGATACTCTGAAGGAAATTCCCGTCCTCAAGGGAGAGATAGAAACACTCCGGGGATTCGGAGTGGATGCGGATGGGATCTTGGGGGAACTGTCGCTGGCAGAAGAGAGTATCGGCCATGATAAATTTCGATTTACAGCTCATTTTGAACATGCGAAGGCACAGATCGAGGATGCAAAGGAGAAACAAAAAGGGGAATACCTGGACCGGATTCTCATAGACTGCAAAGATGCCGCCGGAAAACTAAACGAGCTGGAGGTCAGCACGGATGAAATGGAGAAATCTATCGATGGTATCAATGATTGTGTCGATAGAGGAGACCTTGCCGAGGCTGAGGAGATATTAAACCGGCTCGTGACGGATATTCTGACCACTTACACGGGAGAATTGGGACAGCTAGGGGAGCGTATAGAGGAGGCACAATCAAAAAATATTGCCATTCCCGATGTGGAGGAAACGCTATCTTTGACCGTTCAGGCGCTGAATTCCAGAGATATCACATCGCTTTCCGAACATTTCGGCGCTCTCTCAAAAGTCGTCAATGACTCCTATGCCTCGGGAGATCTCAATGCAAAGTTGGCAGAACTTCAAGAAGACCTTGCAAAAAAAGAGTCGGTCATGGGAGAAAACGAAGCGATACGGACTATTAAAAGGCTGTTTGAAAGGGTTGCGGTCTTGAATGAGCGGGGTCAAAGCGATGGTGCGAAAGAGATAATGGAGGAAGCGGCGTCCCAGTTGGAGGGACTCCGGGATATGGAAGAACTTTTCGTAGATATCTCAAAATTACGGGGTGAGATGAAGGAAGGTAATTATCCCGATATTGCCCTGAAGAATCTCAAACGGGAACTTACCATAGCTGAAAGGATGATGGATACAAATATTGAGTATGCCAGGAAATATCTTGCAAATGCAAACGTTATGATGGCGGAGGTACGAGAGAAATTCGTGGAGGAGCGTATAGAGGGACACATTGAGAGATGTCGACTCGAAATAGAAGAACTGGAAAAGGATGATGCCGATCTTTCCTTTGCCGCAGCGCTTCTCGAGAAAATATCGGACATATCGAAGGAAAAACGATATGACGAGGCGGAGGTACTTTTTGCTAAACTTGACGAGGAGATCGCGGAGCTGCAGAAAAAGGTATTGAACGTAAAACTCCAAGAAAGGATGGTTCACGTCCAGACCCGTATGGAGACTCTTGGAGAGCAGGGAACTGACCTTTCCGCTCAAACGCCACAACTCAACGCAGCCATGGAGGCTATGCAGTGGGGGGAGTTGGAAAAGGCAATTGCATTATTCGAAAATATAGAGAGTTCATTGGACAACCAGAAGAACTATGAGGAGACGATACAGATATTGAAAAGTATCAGAAAAGAACTTAATCAGATGGAAGAACAGGGCTCGGACATCAAGAAAGCTGAGGAAATATTATTGCTGGCCCGTCCCGAATTGGAGAAAGGAAACTACGACATGGTGAAGAAGTACGCGGAGGAGTGCCGGAATACCATGAAGGAGTGCCGCCACCAGGGAGAGATGTTCGAATCACTTGAACGTCTCCATGAAGAAATCGAGGAAGCGAAAAGGGCTCAGATTTATGTGAAAAAGGCTCAGGAAATTGCACAAGTCGCCCAGAATGCCATTGCTGAATTCGATTTTTTACGGGCATCGAATTCCATTGAGAGTGCTCGCAAGAGCATTAGAGATTCGGTAAAGGAATTCCATGAACTTACAGAACTGGTGAAACTATCCAGACTTAAAATAGACGAGACGAAAGAACTGGGGGCAAATGTGGTGGAACTTGAAGGTCAGTTCAACGAGATCAATGTCTTTTTATCACAGGGAAGATACGAGGAGGCAAAGGGAATGGCCAAGAATATCGTAGAACATTCACTGTCGGTCCAACTGAAACATATATCTTCAAGGAGCAGGCCTGAACCTCTTGCTCCTCCACCTCCATCACTGGGCGAACAAAAGCCGGCACCCTTGCCAACCCAGGCAATCCCTCCGGTTTCATCCGGCAGCCCGGTCCCTAACTTTGCACGAACTGCGGGAATGCAGGTGGGGAACACCGACTCCACTCATTCCGTAAACAGGGATTGGACCGGGGCGGGAACCAGAAATCCCTCTCCTCCACCAGAAATGCATAAAGATCCATTATTCGAGGGGCTTGCTAATCCTCCCCTAAAAAATCCTGCTCAAGCAGTGGTTCCACCTGCTTCCGGTACAGCCAAGTCGGGTGCCACCACGGACCTCTTGGCTGAGATAAGAAACATTTACAGTAAACTGGATAGTTCTTCAATGAGCTGCCCATATTGTTCGGGCAATATCCCGCGAAACAGTACTTTCTGCTCCCAGTGCGGTAAAAGTCTAAAATAGGACGAATCGGACAAAGGACGAGCCGCAATGGTTTTATTTCGATCGCGTTTTTGGAACTTATGGAAAACTGATCAGATGTCTCATTGCTGAAAGGGAGGTCCGGGAGGGCCCCGGGGAGGCATTTGGCCCGTTGGGGGCATTTGCTGACCTGGCTGCATCTGCCGTTGCGCCTGCGGGGGTACTTGTTGCTGGCCAGGAGGAGCTTGATAATGTATGTCGGGTCTTGGGCTGCCCGCCCCTATCGCCATCTGTATCTCTCGTTCAAGCAATTCCATCTGTTTGTTCACGGCCTCTTTTTTTCTTGAACGTTCCTTAGTTTTTTTGATTTTCTTTTTTACCTCTATCGTGATGAGAAATACTCCTACGCCAACCACTCCTAGACCAACAATGCCAATTGCAATTCCCGGCAGACGATATGTGAAGACACCCGAAATGGAATCCGTACTTTCATCTTTCAATGCCGGACCCTCTGGTTGGTCCTGTCCCGTCCTTGCATTTTTATATTCTATTTCGATGACATACGATGAGCCGGCTTCGACATCTAATTTGTTCTCCGAATAAAAATAATAATCCCCGTTTCCTTCTACAAAAGTATAATTATAGCGTTTGTATCGAGATCCGTATATTGGATCTGGCCACCCATTAAAATCATAATCCTCGGGAGCAATAAAAATGGTCCCGTAAACCTTTCGTGTTTCTCCCTCTTGCGACATTGTCCCAATGTCTTCAGGCGAATCGCAGACGATATCTATAAAGAAGATTATACCAGCGATTCCCGCGATGAAAACCACGACTCCCACAGCGATCAGAATGATGGGCAGTATCTTCATAGTATCCATACCTCTAATTCTCTACTCGATAACGGTGATTTCCCGTATCGAGCGTGGTAGTTATTATGACAATCCATTAATAAAGATTTCGGGGACATATTAAAAATTTTTAATCGATAACTTGCTTATCGTAGAGACAACATCTGGTCAATATATTTATATCATATGGTTAATTGTCCGATGCACAAGAACCAGCTTTACTCGGTTTTTCATGTTTGCCGCCATGTTTGAATTGCGAAAAATCCAAGCGGCCCGAAGCAATTGCTCAGAGAGATACTCAAAATCTAGGGAGGAATGGACCATGGACACGATGTATCCAAAATGCGGATTATGCGAGAGTGGGATCCTGCTGCCAGTGAACATGGGGAACGAAGGTGAAAGAAGCATATTGTACCGATGTACCAATGCGGAGTGCAATTCCTGTTTCAACGAGCACGGTTACCAACTCTATGACGAGGAGACCCACGAATGGATCCCTGTGAAAGGGAAGTGAACTATTGCTGTTCGACCCAATTCTCGACCGAATGATGAACGATCATCTGGACCTCTATGGCAGCGATAAGGGTGATTCGGGCTTCGTTTGCTCGCATTGCTACAAGCGGATTTACGGGAAGGTTCACCGCATCGAGACCAACTATTTCGATGCATTTTGTTACTCCATGCGTTTCAGCCTCGGATATGAGAAGATAAAGAGGAACGTGATTGAAGGATCCTAGATACGCGAGGGAAGATTCGGGAAAACATTTATCTACAACCTTTATTTATCCAATAATAATATGAGCCATTATGGTGCTGGAGCGGTGGTCCCATGACAAAGATGGATAAACTGAACAAAATGATACAGAAAAGCGAGGATAAGATCGGAGTACACCAGGAGAAGATTTTCAAAGCCAAGGAACTCTCCTCCCTGGGAAAGATTACCAAGGCCGAGTTCCACAAGGTCAAGAGCAAACACTCTAATAATATTCGTGAATTGAGGGATGAGATACGAAGGAAAAAGATGGCGCGCCAGAATATTATGAAGAAGGATAAAGAGAAAGAAAAGGAGAAAGAAGAGAAAAAGAAAAAGAAATCCTTTTTTTTCTGATTTTATTATTATGGATAATGGCAGAGAAAGGTGTTAAAAATGCAAAAGCAACTTCTTTACGAGATCGAGATAGTCCGTGATGCCAATAAACTGGTAGCAACCATGAATTCACAGAGAAAACCTATAAGGATATACGAGAGCAGGTCCTTCGAGGAGCTTCTGGAACAGGTTGCAAAAGACATTCAGGAAGAGAATGAGGACCGCTAAGGATTATCTACATTTTTTTCCTTACGTGGTGCTTAACACTGTTATCACATAGAAAAATCATCTTCATTCAGCATCAGGTGCAGACCCGAAAATTCATCTCCTGGTGCGTCATCTTCGAAACCCATCCCGCCATCCAGAACCATGGCATACAATGCCCTCACAATTGCCTTCAGCTCGCGCACCTCGCCTCGAAGCTCATCGAGGGACTTAGTAATCTCATCCTTTTTTTCAGGCATTTTATATCAACTCAAAGTTATGCATCTGCTACTGTTATCCAAAGTGCATATGACATTCATGTATATAAAGTCATTTCCATGCAGTTTTCGTTTCGAAAACCTATTCTCCTGCTTAGCTTTTCGTCCTCGAAACTATTGTCCCGGTCGGACCTACCATTCAGTATAAACGGTCACGGTTGTTTTATTTTTTACCGTTTTTACCGGGAGATCACCTGGCGATTTTCATCTATGATCGCGAATTGCCCTCCAGACGTTCTCGGGCGACGCGGGTGTTTTCCTCACTGCTAGTCCTATGGCATGCCCCACGGCATTCAACACGGCGGCGGGTGTGGGTATAAGGGACGGCTCGCCGATCCCCTTTGCACCATACGGGCCAAAGGAGTCGTGCTCTTCTATTATCAGGGGAGTTATTTGCGGTGCATCCAGGGAAGTGGGGATGTGATAATCCACAAGGGAAGGGTTTAGAATTCTACCATTCAGGGTAACGAGTTCTTCCATGAGCCCATAGCCCATGCCCTGTACGGCCCCTCCCTCGATCTGTCCTTCCACTGTCTGGGGATTTATTGCCTTACCCACGTCATTGGCGCATGTCAATTTCTTGACCATTACACGGCCTGTATCCATATCCACCTCAACCTCCGCAATGTGGCATGCAAAAGAGTAGGTATAATAATCCCGGTATTCACCGTTCTCAAGGAGTGTGGGAGTAGAACAGAATCCGACACCCAGTAGTAGTTTTGCCTCACCGTAACAGCTTCTTACCAGTTCGTGATAGTCCACTTTGTCTGGAAATTTATCGATATCGGCCTTTTTGACCATGGCATCTGCGGGTACACTGAATGGAGTTCCATCGGGAGCAATGACCGACCTGACTCTGTTGACGCCAAGTAGCTTGCAAGCCAAGTTACTTATCTCGCTTACGGCCTCCTTTGCACCCCTCCTCGTCGCTTCGCCGATTACCGGTGTAATCCTCGAAGCAACGGATGGACCGCTGTTCTGTACAATGGAGGTATCCGCATCAAGTATCGTGACGTAGTGTAGCGGTACTCCCACCGCCTCGGCAGCGATCTGGGATAGTACCGTTTTCGCTCCCTGACCCATCTCGGTCCCCCCGGTGGTGATGATGACCGAACCGTCCTCGGTTATCTGGCAGGTACTGGTGGCCGAATCGGGTGTGGGTCCTCCGAGAGCCACTCCATACATAATGGAAGACATCCCGATCCCTTTACGAATATTTAGGGTCCCGGTGGATGAGTGTTTCATTTTTTCATTGAACTTTTCGTATGCGTCCCTTTTCTCATCCCATTGGCTTACATTTGCGGCTTTTTCGATACATTCTCTGAGACCTTTCCCGCAGTTATCTAGATTCTGACCCTTTGCCGTAATTCCGCCCTTCTCGACAATATTTTTCAGACGGAGCTTTAATGGGTCCATGCCGAGACGTCGAGCCAGTTCGTCCATCTGCAGTTCGCTGGCCACTGCCACCTGGGGTCCTCCGAATCCTCTGAAAGCCCCGGTGAGAATGTTATTTGTATATACGAAGCTGGTATCCACCTTGGAGTTCGGGATGTCATATGCGCCGCAAGCGTGTACCATGGCCCGTTTTTGAACGTATTTTCCAACGGAACAGTATGCTCCCTGGTCGGATATGATCTCGACCCGGGCAGCTACCAGTTCTCCCTCCCGGGTCGCGCCCAGGCGGTGTCGTATTATCATAGGATGTCTTTTTGTATGCATCACAATTGAATCTTCCCTGCTCCTAATCTTTCTTACGGGTCTTCTAAGAATATATGCCGCAAGTGCGGCTCGCGCGCATAGTTCCGAGGGCACGTCCTCCTTCCCCCCGAAGGCACCGCCAATTGCCGTTTGAATTATTCGTATCCTTGCCCGGGGAATTCCCAGGGCACCAGCAACAGCATCCCTCACATAGAATGGACACTGCAGGGAGCCGTATACGGTTACATTTCGCCCGTCGCTTGTGGCAATACACCGTTCAGTTTCGATAAATGCATGTTCCTGATAACCGGGGCGGTATTCTTCTTCTACTATGATATCCGCATCCCGAAAACCCTTTTCCACGTCACCCTTTTCATATCCCATTTTCGATAGCACGTTTCCCTCATTACCGTATTTACCGTCCGGGTGAACAAGAGGACTATTCGGTAACATTGCCTCTTCGGGGTCGAATACACCCGGCATTACATCGTAGTCCACTTTTATTAGGTCAACAGCCTTTCTGACGAGATCCTCCGATTCCGCCACCACCATTGCCACGGCGTCTCCGTAATGCCTTACGGTATCCTCGGCGAATACCGGTTGATCGGGTACTATTACACCGACGTTATTCTCGCCGGGGACATCCTTGGATGTGAATATTCGGATCACACCCGGTAGTGACTCCGCTTCAGAGGTTTCTATCCGTAGTATTCGCGCATGGGCGTGTTCGCTGCGTTTTACCTTGGCATGCAGCATATCGGGGAATTTTAGATCACCGGTATAGATACCCTGGCCCGTCACTTTATCGAGAGCGTCGACCCGCCGGAGCGGTTTGCCTACCACAAGTAATTCTTCCCCAGTCATGTCAATTCCCCTCCTTTGACAGTGCTTTGGCTGCCGCCTGTACGGCTCTGATAATCTTTGAATAACCGGTGCATCGACAGAGATTGCCCGACAAGGCCAGCCGGATCTCGTCTTCGCTTGGTTCAGGATTGTCCGAAAGGAGCTGAACGGCGCTCATAATCATCCCCGGAGTGCAGTATCCGCACTGCACCGCTCCCTCCTCGATAAATTTTTCCTGTACGGGATGGAGTATTTCTCCGGTTGTGATCCCTTCCAGGGTCGTTATCTCCTTTCCATTTATCTGTGGTACCAGCAATATGCAGGAACACATACCCTTTCCATCAACCAGAGTCGTACACGCCCCGCATTCCCCCGTACCACATCCTTCCTTTACCGATCCCAGCCCGTGAGTGTCCCTCAATTGATCAATAAGCCTCCTCCCGGTATCCACCATGGTACTTATCAAAACACCATTGAGGACGTATTGGACCTTCAACCTGTTCTTCTTGACATCGGCGCCCATTCAATCCACCTCCCGGTGATTTAGCGCGACATCTCTTTTCAGTGAATTGAAAGCCTCGCCTAGTGATCTCAAAGCGCAAACCCTTACCATCTCCTTTCGGTATTCCTCCGAACCCCTCACATCGCTAATAGGTCTAGACAGGTCTCTTGCAAGTTCAGCCACTTCGTTAAAACAAGCTTCAGCTTCATCGATTTTTTTCCCCCGTAAAATCTTCTTTATTTCGTCTATTAAAAGAGGAGTTACAGCCACCGCACCGATTGAAAGCGAGGCGTCGGTGATCCTCTTCCCATCGCTTCGAAGTACAGCTCCGGAGTTGACCACCGCAAGGGCCAGGGCTTCCCGCCGTTTCAATTTATAAAAGCCCGTTCCTACGTATGGAGAGGGAGGCCGCAGCAGGAAATAAGCAAGTAATTCATTACTCTCGATACAGGTCTTGCAAACGCCAGTAAATAGATCATTAAGCGGCAATATTCTCGCAGGTCCTAGGCTTAAAAGGACTGCTCTGGTATCCTGGGCTAGGAGCATGGTTGCCATGTCGGCTGCTGGTGAGGCATTCATCACGTTGCCGCCTATGGTGGCCGCATTCCTGATGAGGGGAGAGCCGATCTCGCCGGCGGCCTTTACCACGGACGGTAAGTATGATCTCAGAAGTACCGAGCGGCTAATTCCATCCATGGTGGCAGTGGCACCTATGACGATGAACGAACGGTCTTCTGGAAAAGAGTCATTAAGTTCGAGCATCCCCGGTAATATAATTATAGAAATCCATTCCTTGTGAGAGATCGTATCGAGTCCTTCTATCCTTGTGATATCGAGAATAGAACGTGGCACTACTTGACCGTCCCTTATCCTTATAGTGAGGTCCGTACCTCCAGCTAGGATTACCGGGGTGTCGGTTTTATCTTTATCAAGTATATTGAGAGCATCTTCTACGGTGGTAGGTGCATGCCACTTTGGATTGAAATCATAATGCAAATCTATTCCTCCGCCTTTCCTCGGTGGGAATTAAATTCGTTTTCAAATACCCCTTCCCATGGATTGTCAAATATTTAATATTCCTGTTAAACTTTTTTCTCCGAGAATAATTATAAATGAAAAAGCGAAGTCATTTAGACGGTAGATCGTTTTTAAGATAGTAATCGAGGTATTCGCAATTTAGAACTTACTGACGTTCCCCGGCTACTCTTCGAACAGCCACAGAGAAATGGTCAATTACCTCACCCATGGGACTGTTTTCGATGGCAGGAAAGGCGTTCTTGATCTCGGGATGGCGCCGGTGGAAAGCCGGTGATAACGCATGGAACGCCTCGACGATACGCCGGTGATCCCGGCAAACCGCTTCCCATGCGCTATCTCCGCCATTGAAGTTGTCGTAGCAATCCAGATTCTGACCCCATGACCGTACAGCGTTGCTTAGTATCTCCAGCTGGATATCGTCGTCATTGTTAAGCACGATTCGAGATGTCATTGAAAGAGATATTGTATTGGATCGTATAAATAGGTGCTCACAAGAGAATAACATGAAATTCCTGATACTCTCGAGCTTACATCCTTCAAACCACTTGCGGGCAGGTCAGGTATGCCGCAAGGTGACATAGAAACAGTTTCTATTAACCCTAATCGAATCTCTAATTCGATGTCGGGTATGCCCAAATGAAACGGGAGCAGGCCTTCTATGGAAAGAAAAGAAGAGATCATAGGTCCAAAGGTTTGAAAGTAAGCTAGAATCGCACATTCACTCGGATGTTCAAGATATTATTTCCTCATCACCTTTTCCAGCCATACAAATGCCAGTATACCCGCCAGGCCATTAGCGATTGCCATCCCGACGAAAGCGCCCTTGGCACCCATAAAAATACCTCCAACCAGAACAAAGGGCAATATCAATACAAATACTCTGATTACGGTAATGACGGTAGCGGGAAGCGGTTTTCCAAGGGCGTTGAACGAGTTGGTCACGATGTAACAGATGCTGAGCCCCATCCATCCCAGGCCCCCCAGCCATATGTAATAGCAATAATTTCTTATCACTTCCGGGTCCGAGCTGAACATTCGGGCGGACAGGGGGGCAGTAACGGCGAATATGGTAAATACAATTAATCCGTAGGCGAGTACCGCTCTGTGACCCAGGCTAATGCTGTCA
Organism: Thermoplasmatota archaeon; assembly: GCA_030740765.1. GTDB lineage: Archaea > Thermoplasmatota > Penumbrarchaeia > JASLWR01 > JASLWR01 > JASLWR01. The sequence continues at coordinate 4,750 of JASLWR010000006.1, read as the reverse complement.
CGGACCCTTTGTTGTTTGCCGGAACCGTAATTCTGCCCTACGAATGGTACAAGAGCCGTACAGAATGCGATAATAGGCATTATCACGAAGGCTTCCAGCCTTGTGGCGGACCCGTACCCGGCAACAGCGGTTACCCCCACCGTATACGAAATTATACCGGTCACCAAACCGAGAGATGCAGGGGTCAATGCGCTGACGAAGGCATTGGGAGCCCCCACATGAAGAACGTCCTTCCAGGATTCTTTCAATTCCTTGAACGTCGGAAGTTTCCATTTGATCAACTTTTTTACCCGCACCAGAACGTAAATCGAAAGGAACATGGTGATCACCCTGGCGCTTACCGTGGCCACAGCGGCCCCCCGTATCCCCATTCGTGGAAATGGGCCGATACCAAAAATCAGAAGAGGATCGAGTATGATGTTCACAAACACTGCGAACAACATTATCTTCATTGGTATTTTGGTATCTCCCGTTGCCCTGATGATGGCGTTTCCAACCATGGGAATGGCCACGGCCGGTATGCCGAAATACCATATTTCCATGTAACTTTTCACCATGGGGAAAAGTTTTGCATTGACGTTCAAAGCCCTGAAAAGAGGGTCTATAGTGGCCAGGCCCACCGACATACTGATGATGGCCACCGTGATGGCCAACAATAGTGAATCTGTGGTAAGCCGGGCGGCCCGCTCCTTGTCACCGGCACCTAAGGTCCGGGAGATTATGGAGGTGGCGCCCATGCCCAGGCCTCCCATGATGGACGCAAAGAAGAAAACCACCGGAAATGTAAAACTGATGGCTGCCAGTTCATCGGTCCCAAGCTGGCCTACATATATGGTATCCACGATATTGAAAAGGACCATGGCCATCATGGCGAATACCATGGGAATCGTCATCTTCCACATGGTGGTGGAGACCTTACCGTTCAACAGGTCGGGACGTCCTTTCCACGGCTTTGAACGCCAACTTTTGCTATTTCTATTCATCGTCTCCACCAGTGTCAAACCTGCTATTAGTTAAATTATCGTGAACCCTGGTAAGATAAGAAATGAATATTTTTCGGTCATCTGGCGCAAATCCCTTAACCATGCGTTCGGTGCTCTCCCCAAGTATATTTTCTATTACCGGAACCATCTCTCGCCCCTTAGTAGTCAGATGGATCAAGTAGGAACGGTTGTCAGCGGGGTCGGTTTCCCTCTGTACGATATCGAGGGTCAGAAGTTTGGCCACTGCCCGCGCCGTGGTGGTCTTGTCTAGCTCCAGAAGTTGGCTGAGCTGTTCCTGGTTGATTCCTTCGTTTCGGTGAAGCAGTAAAATATACCTGAACTGACCCGCTCCGATGCCATGTGGAGCCAGACGTTTTTCGATGTAGCTTATGTTGTGGCGGTCGATCATCCAGATCCATTTACCTATGGATTTATTATGGTCGTGTTGTTTTGGGACACTACTCATATTTAGTTGTATGTGCAACTAAATTATAAATAGTTGTATGTACAACTGTTTGGAGTGAATAATTTGTTGGATTTGTGTACGGAAAAAATTCGTCGCCCGACCCACTAACCGTTTTACCCGCCGATCATCCCGTTGAGCACCATCATTGTGGGCGCAATAACCATTCCGAACATTGCAGGCAGGATTCCTATAAAACCCAATATCAATTTCTTGGCAAAGATCCGCTGCTCAGTTATCTCACCTTCCACTTGCGGTTTCGTCCAGGGAAGCATCGACAGGCTCATCAAACACGAGGAGGAATCAGGGAAGAAGTATGTGATGGAAGCGACATGATATATAGGGGATCATAGTCGGTCCCACAGTTCTGTCAGTCTATCCGTCATCTCATCGAAAAAACTGGTTTTGTAAGCAGTCAGTATCTTTAGCACAAGCGTGGGATTTTCGATAGTATAATATGTATTTCTCCCTCGGACCTCATCAATCAAAATATCGACTCGAACCAATTTTCTTAGGTAATAGGATAAAGTTGACGGGGGAATCTCGATCTCGTTCAATATTTCCTTGTTGCAGGAATATTTATTGAAGTACAGGAATAAAACGATATGTCTCGGGATCTTCAACCTGAGTAACGATATAATATTCTTTTCTTGAGGGCTTATTTTATCTCTAATAAAGTATCTGGTGTAATATCCATCCTTTTTCTTGACTATCAGTTCCTGTTTATCGAGAATGTCCAGTTGATATTCCAGAACCCCTGTCTTGATGTCGAGCTTTCTCGCCATCTCCCTGAAGTCTAGTCCCGGTGAACTGAATATCAATTCATAGATCATCCTGCGCGTGTCCAGCTGCAGAATGTCGCTTTTTTTTATGTTTTCGGATTTATCGCTAAGCCTGGCTCGTCTTGTTCTCCGGGCCGTCCTTTCACTATATGAGCGATAATTCATAAAATTCCCTTTTATCCACATTTATATTTGTGTTCTCTATTCTATTATTTTCTGGTTATGGCGGTATATATACAGATAAGGATCAGGAAATCGATGCCCAGCCAGTATGTGTTCGCCGGGATGTCCTCGAATGACGAATAGAAGTTTCCCAGTAATAAACAAAGTCCTCTTATGAAGAACAGAATGAAGGCAGCGCTCAATATCAACAGTTTCGAGCTCTTGGCAAGTCGATAGGATATTAGGCTCATTATGAGGATCACCAGAGCTGCACCCATAACGAATATTTCCAGGAAAAGTTCTATGTCATTCATGTCCATCTCTCCACGGGGCCACAAATTTTCATCGATGTATAAGGCTTATGGTACAAACGCTGTTCAGTCCAGCTTTTGTACCAAATCTGATTTATATACTTATAATCATTGGATTGCTCAGGTGAAGTCTTATGAAAAGAACATTAATCACGATATTTATGGTAGCAATGTTGGCCTTGACCTTCGGACAGTTTATGATTCCCGCCAGCTCGGAGCGGCAGGAAAACCACGCACCCGCGGCGGAGATCACTGATCCCATTCACGGTGACAATGTGGCCGGAATAATAGAGATAAAAATCCGTGTATCAGATCATGATGGGATCGAGGAAATCAAAACCGTTAACATCAGAATAGATGACGGAGAATGGGCTGAGGCCGTCCTGCAGGGACACGGTGAAGACCCCTCATTGTGGGTATACGAGTGGGATACTACCGCGATCGAGAACGGAGCTCACCATATTCGCGCATTAGCCTGTGACGGTGAGGGTCCGGGTGAGGAGGTCGTAGTGGGGGTCATGGTACAAAATGAAGAGGTAAACCGCGCACCAGCAGTAGAAATAATCGAACCGACGCAAGGCGAAACTGTGAGTGGTGTAGTTAATGTGAGGGTCCGTGTTACAGACCTTGATGGGAAAGAGGACATCGAAAAGGTGCATGTCAAAATAGATGACGGAGAATGGAATGATGCCATCCTGCAGGGACGCCGCGGTGAGGAACACTCATTGTGGGTATACGAGTGGGATACTACGGCCGTCGAGAACGGAGAATACCATGTTTTCGCCGTTGCCTGGGATGGTAAGGATTTCGGGGAGGAGGATGGAGTTGGAGTTTTGGTACAAAACGTAGAAGAGAATCATGCACCAGTAGTAGAAATAATCGAACCGGCGCACGGCAAAACCGTGAATGGTGTGGTTAATGTGAAGGTACGGGCTTCTGACCTTGATGGGAAAGAGGACATCAAAAAGGTGCACGTCAAAATAGATGACGGAGAATGGAATGATGCCATCCTGCAGGGACACGGTGAGGACCACTCATTATGGGTATACAATTGGAATACTACTACTGTTGAGAACGGTGAACATCATATCAGCGCGAAAGCATATGATCACGAGGATGACGGGGAGGCAGACGTAATCGGCGTTATAGTCAATAACACTGAGGAGAATCACAAGCCTGTCGCAGAAATAGTTGAAATACATCAGGGAGCTACCGTTAGCGGTGTTGTGGAAGTGTGGATCAAAGCGTCTGACGTGGATGGTATCGATGATATCGAGCAGGTATTTGTATGGATCGACGATAATGAGTGGCAGAACGCAACCTTCCTTAGAAATGGAGAAGGTCATTCGTTATGGGTATATGAGTGGGATACCACGTTGGAACCCAACGGCGAGCATCACATATGGACAATTGCCTATGACGCAGTGGATGAAGGTGAGGAAAATTGGGTGGGGGTCTTTGTTGAAAATATAGTGGAAAACCAGATTCCCAGGGCTGAGTTCATCGAACCGGGTGCTGGCGCCAGGGTACATGGCATCGTCAGGGTGACGGTGGCGGCCTCTGATCCCGATGGCAATGATAATCTGGAAATGGTGTTCGTTAGGATCGATGATGGCGAATGGCAAAATGCCACCTTCCATAATAATGAAAACGGAAATTCGTTGTGGATAATCGAATGGAATACTAGCGCCGTTGAGAATGGAGAACACCATATACAGACAAGCGCATTCGACGGAGAGGATGATTCGCATGTTCATACAATAGGTGTATTCATCCACAACGAGATCAATGAGAACCACCCTCCAACTGCTCGGATCATCGACGTCGAACCTATAATTAACGGTCATCTCAGCGGAGTTGTGGACGTTTGGATCCGAGTTTCCGATCCAGACGGCCTTGACGAAATAGTGCTTGTGGAAACCAGGGTTGATGAGGGTCCGTGGCAGCCCGCCCGCCAGGTGGGCCATGAAAGGGATTTTACTTAAAAATAGCCACAAGAACGCCAGTGCCTTTAGGCTCTGGATGAATTGTGGCGCCGAAGATTTAAAC
>JASLWR010000069.1 GCA_030740765.1 Thermoplasmatota archaeon | reverse complement strand
AAGCCATGAATGCAATGGATCCGGAAACGTACAGTGAACTATCACAAGCATGGATAGAAGTTAGGGACGACCCAGAAGTCTGGTGCTCTATAGTCACGGGCGCCGGAGATAAATCTTTTTCTGCTGGAGGCAATAAGATAGAATCGATGTTCAGTTACCCGGTCTACCTAGTTATTCAGCCTCCTTTTCTTCTGTTTTCAGGGAAGATTCTTCGCTAGCTGACCATACCTCTTCCTTGTTTTCATTCACACCTTCGTTATCTTCAGTCTCTTCGGCCTCGTTATCGTCGGCGGACCACACCTCTTCTTTAACTTCTTTTAGCTCCTCATCTTCCTCGGCATCTCCAGAGGAATCCGTGCTATCTTCGGACATCTCGGATGATTCCACTACCTGAATGATATCCGGCATGAACATCATGCTCTTGAACTTGTCCCGTAGAGAGGTGAAACCGGTTGTTTCGATATCCAGAAGTTCCTCGTCTATTGTCATTTCTTCCTCTTCTTCCTCTTCCTCTTCTTCCTCCTCTTCCTCTTCTTCCTCCTCTTCCTCTTCTTCTTCCTCTTCCTCCACTTCTTCCTCTTCTTCTTCCTCCTCCTCTTCTTCCTCTTCTTCCGGAGAGTATCCCCATTCTATAGAGAATTCTTCCTCGTAAGTGGAAGCATATCTTGAAATCCGCGTCGGGAACTGCTCCCCATCATCGAAATGATATGGGGTCAGATCGAATATCAGCAATTCTGAATCGTTAGGAGCGATCTCTTCTATCACCTTGAATTCCTCGTCTGGTTCCAGTCCCTTGGGTACGAATGGACTGACCTTCAAATCGCTTATTGGATTGCGTTTGTTGTTATGTATCATTATTTTGTATGTGGCAGTACCGTCCACACATTCCAGGATGGTCTTCAAATTGATATCTTTTCCCTCTATGAGATAGCCAGGGACGCCGATGTTCCAGTTCTTCGTTATCGGTGTCAGGACGAAGGTCACTTCCTTTGCCTGCATTCCCATGACCTCTCCCATCATCTGCTCCTTCATGGTGGCAAACATTTTCGTGTCCACGGCCGGTAATAATATTATTTCGCCCAAGGGTTTCTTTGATTTGTTCTCCACCCGCACCTTGTACAATATCTCCTCCTTGTCTACCCCCACAATGGTCTTTATCGTGACATTTTTGTTCAGCAGTGGGAACGGGACGAATGTCGCCCTGTGTAGCACCTGCTTGGCTTTATCCATTAACGATCGCGTATGGGGATAATTCAACTGTAATACTGCTTTCTTAGCCTCGTCAAGCACCTCTTGTGCCTTGGAAGTGTCATATCCCAATTTCCCTATATAGTCTATGAAATCCTCCAGAGCCTTCAGGTCATTGAGAATGGTCCTGTGAAGGGATTTGGCCGCTTTTGCCATTTTCCGGGATTCCTGAGCAAGCTTGATGGCAGTGAAATATTTACCCTTAAGAAGTGCTTTCTTTGCCTTTTCGAGAATATTCTTGGCATGCGCAACATCGACCTTGGCCTCCATCTTCACCGGATTGATCCGCCCGAGTTCAACCACGCCTGGCACCCCCCGGCGGTCTCTTTCCTCTTTTTCGGGGCGGCCCCCGTTTGGGAGGTCTTCGGCCCCTTCCCTTGGGAGGTCTCCTGCGTCCGGGAGGACCTCTGCGCGGCCGTTGCCCACGGGGTCTTTCCCTTCGTTGCTCCGGCGCGGGTCCCCCTTCGGTTGACATGGGCCGCACCTCGAGTCTCACACTGCCCAGGGTATCTTCTCTTATATCGTCAATGATCTTCTCAGCGTTGGTAATATGTTCATAGACCGACAGGTTGATCCTTATAAAACCATATACACATGCAACAGCTATAACACCATAGATCAACCCGTAAATGGCCTTTGAAAATACAATTGAAACACTCAATCCCGTGCTTATTAGGAAGAAAAATATTGGTATTTGAATGAAGGCTGCGGCACCGGCGATCAGATATGGTTTGTAAATCTTATCGTCGGATATCAATTTTTTCCTTCCCTTGCTTCCCTCATCCTTGGCAAAGAACTCGTACTTCAACTTGTCTTTCTTAGCCTTGGCTGTTATGAGATGCTCGATATACGATCTTGAAGTAAAGGAAACGAACATGGCCACCGCTGAAAATATTAATATCAAAAAGAGCCAGATTATCACCTTGCCAAAGGTGGTTGCCCCGCTTGAGGAGAAACCCAGGCTGTCCCAGGGAAGCGCGAAAAGACTTCCGCCCAGAACCGCCGAGAACACACCGTAAACGAGATACAGGCTCCTGTTCTCATTGAGACGCCGGAACAGGTAAAGTCCGCCGCCAAGCGAAAAGAAAAGGAGGAGAACGCTGATAACCGGGTGTATCGTTGCATCCCTTACCACGATGGTACCCGATGCCTCGTTATTTGACTCTCCATTAATATCCGATAGGGGATTCGTTTCATATATCCCATCCTCTTCGTCGATCTTCAGAACGATGTTGTATTCTTCAACCTTTTCATCCCATTCCAGGGCCGGTATGTTCCATGTGAATTTTACCGTCATCTTGTCTTGTTCCTTGTTGTCGCTGAGATAGAAAGCGGGAAGAGTATCTTTCGTTGCTTTGAGCTCGTCATTAACGTAGAGGTTGATGGCAAAACCGCCGATGGGGACGGTTCCCACGGCTATTAGAGTGGCCGTTATCTCGAGGGCCCCACCTTCCTCGAATGTCTCCTCATTGAACGTTATTTCGCCGGAAAAGTAGAGATCCGCGTAAACCACGTGGGTGGTGGTCGAAATCCGGCTATCCATGTCCCGAGACGAAGAAGTGGCCCTGATATCAATATTTATATCCTTCCGAATTTCATCTTTGGAAGTGGGCGAAGTGACCGTGAGTTTGAATGTTACCGGTTGGTAGAAATCACTAAATGATATTGCCATTGACCGTGAATCATTCCCGGCAATCCCGGCGCCGGAAAGGGCGTAATCCCAATTTCGTTTTTCAAGGTCCCCTTGGGTGGAGGAAGCGGTCACGGTGATGCTATCATTGTTTTGATTATCCGCACCATTGGAGCGAACGTTCATTATGTCGAACTCGTAATCTATGCTCTGGATTTTGCCTGTTTTAGAAATATTGATGTTCTCTTCCGGTGCACTCGACGAGGCAAAGTTCATGAACACGATGGTGGTCACAAACTTCCTTGAAATCCCCCTTTCCAGTGTCGTCCCCGAGATCGGCGTTAAGGTGTTGATATACTCTTCACCGACATATGGGTCCAGTTTTATGTATGGTGTTACCGTAAGTGTTACGTTTGCCGAGGTTCCCGGACCTAACTGAATATTCGACCCGGAAAGAGTGCTGAAATCGGTATAGATCGGACCTTCGTTGTTTTCCAGGGTGATGTTGTCGAATCCGTTTCCCTTGTTGATAACTTCGATATGGTAAGCCGCCCCATTTCCAGGGAGAACGTCCTTTTCGGTGCTGCTAGCTGAGAGACGGGGATCGAACAGGGCTTCCACCTTGGCCTGGACCCCGGTAACATCACTGTGGTTTGGGTCCACCCCCGATTGGGTCGTCAGATTGATAGTATTTATCGTATCGACGACTATTCCCTTTGCTTTCAGCTCGGCTTCCATGTCCCCCTCGTCGATGGCAGGAATGGTTACTTCCATATATACCACCGTTGACTGGAAGGGCGAAACCTTTTCTTTCTGCTTCAACTTCCCCAAATTATCCTTAAGAATGACGCTCCAGTTCTCGTTAGGTGAGCTTTCGGTACTGAAGTTGAACGTATCGTTTCCGTTCCCGGTATTCTTTACCTGGAACGAATATTGTAGAACAATGCCGGGGGTGCCCGATTGCAACACGGGAGAAAGCACAGTAACTTCGATTCCCGCTATCTGTTCCACAGTGGTATTAATATTCACCGTATCGGTTTTTGATGTATTGCCCTGGGATATACCCTGTACCTGGATCCCGAAGAGAAGGTCTGCGGATGCTAACTCTCCGGCTGTTACTGTGATGTCCAGCTGCTTCATCTCCCCCTTAAACAGGAATATCGTGGTAACTGGAAAGTTCACCTCCCACCCGGATATCGAGTCGTAACTTTCCACAAGGTCCACGGTGTCGTCCCCGTTCCCCTGGTTCGTCACGTTGATGGTATAGGTATGCGATTCCCCTTCACCCACCTCTGAAGAATTGTCGTTGGGATCAAGGTCGATACCGAATCCCTGGATGACGTCAGTTGTTGCATTATCGTAGTCAGTGGCGGAAGTATTGAAGGTAGAGGTGGCCGTCATTGTCAAATTATCCTCGGCACCAATATAGGTTCCATCTTCCTCGGCGGTCTCGGCGACATATGGCCCTACGGTTATCTCCACCTTGATGGTTTCAGTTTCATCGGGGGTGATATTCATTTCCCCGCTAACCACCTTTGAGGACCAGTTGTGTTCGGATTTGGTGGTAAAGGAATACGTATCTTTCCCGTTGCCCGTGTTCAATACCTCAAACGAATATGTAAGGATATCAGTGGGGGCTCCATTCTGGCGAATCGGGGCAAGTGTGGTAACGGCCACCCCGGCTACTTTGGTGACGTAAACATAAACTCCCAAGAAAGCCGGCTGGGCCAACGGATCATCCCGGGGTAACGCCGACACCGAAACGTAACAGCTACCGTTATACGGATCTCGGGGAACTGATATGCTCAAACGTACCGTGCTGTCGATCTCACCTCCTCCAACGGAGACATTGGTTTTCGATGTGTCAGCAGTCCATCGGTCGCTCTCTGAACCGAACACAAGACCCGTCCAATTTGCAATAAAAGTGACGGAGCGGATTTCGATATCGATGGTATTGAGACTGCTCAAACCCCCCAATTTTGCATTATTGATATTCCTTATGGAGAGATCTATATCCACGTTCTGGGCGTCCGGTTTGGGATCCACTACCTTGTAAGGGGGCTCTCCCCATATGTCCGCCGTGCTGACCAAATTGACTGTGGTAACAACCGTTGCTGAATCGGAAGTGTGAGGTGACGAGGCTTTCAGCGTCAAATATCCTATGGCGCCCCCGTAAGTACGGTCCTCGATCCTGGTCTCATACACCAGCTCCGGTATCAGGACCGAAACGGTGATGATCTCGGATTCCCCCGCAGGAATAAATGGTGTCACATAAGGTTCATCCTGTCCACTGATATAGGCTTGCCACTTGGGTGGCGTGGTCGTCAGCTCCAGATCAAATATGTCACCTTTGTTTCCATTGTTCGTAACTGTAAACAGATAATCAATTTCTTCGCCTGGATCACCATAGGCACCCAGGGGTGGCGCTGTGACCTCCACGTCGTTTATCTCATATGTATATATATAGGAAACGTTTGTGCGATATACCGAGTTATTGCCGATCGAGGTCACGGTGATGTTGACGCCATCGATACTTTCGGAATCCGCACCATCCGGGACCTGTACATCCACAGATAGAACGGCGATGGCCCCGGGACCCACCGGACCAACTGTGCCTGTGTCCGGGTTACTGGCTACCAACCAACCCTTACCGGACTGTATGTAATAAGTATAGCTGTCGGCAAGGGTTCCTATGTTCCTGACGGTGAAACGCACTTCCACCGACGCCCCGCCCGGTTCGGAATACTCTTCGGTAGGGTCTACTTCCACCTCGAAATCATAAAAATAGACCGGGGTGATATTTACGAGTATGGAACTTACATTGTTATTGCCGTTCCCGTCGCCGGACAACATGGTAGTAACATTTATACGATAAAATCCCGCTGCAGTTGGCGTCCATATCGAGAAAGTAACTTGTAGTCCGCCTCCGACATTTAGCGGCGTGGCGGATGCCGGAACGGTCTGGGTGTTGGTAAAATCGCTAGCGTTCGTACTGTAGTTGAATATTTCAAGCAACACATTGAAATCCTGAGTTATATTGATATTCCCCGTGTTGTTTATCCATGCAATTACGGGATAACTGCCCATCTGGTATTCTTCGCCGTCTTCGTGGCTGGATATCTCCGCGCTCACGTCGGTCATATTCAGGATGGTCACGTTTATAATCAAGTTATTATTGGTGGGATTCACATCGTCGTTCCAGTAAGTTTCGTTGCGGCATACCACGGTTATGTTGAATATCCCTTCATGAGACGGCGTCCAACTCAATGTCCGGCTGGTATTCCCACCGGATCCCAGCAATATCGTAGTATTTCCCGATACATTATCTTCATAGAATCCTGTTACATTATCTTTTACAGTAAAGGTGAGAGAAACGTTGTCCTGGTGGGAAATGTTGTAGTTAACGACGCTAACATTGATCTGTTGTAAGGCAAATGCATAGATACTCTGGTCCGAGTGAGAATTAATCCTCCAGACTGCCGTATCGTTTCCAGTATCTCCAAAACCCCTGGAAGCCAATTCATGTATCTCACCCGAGGAAAACGAAAAAGGCAGTATTCCAGCCGGGATGCCTATTAGAAGAAGGGTGATCACGAGGAAAATGGATCGATAAGAAGTGGTATTTGCCTGGCTCTTTCTTGCGAACTTAACGGACCGCTCTAGGGGGGTTGATGTGATTGGCATTTAATTCCTCTTCGAAACGATTATTGAACCGGACAATTAGATATCTCTTAAGCAGACTGGTCGTCCAAGCATTATGGACAATATTTGTTTTTAGATGTATTTTACTCTTAATAAATGTATGTATTTGATTTTTCCTTTTCAATATAAAACATTCACCGCCATCAGCACTTTCACGCGATAACGCGAACATTGTCAAGCAGCGAATCTTCGATATATCGGATATGGCTCCAGTCCTTGAGAATTCTTAGTGAAAGGGTTCGAAATTCGAAACTTGACTGCAAACCGTTTGGTGGGTAACGTCAGAGCAAAGACGGATGCATGCCCATATATCTGGAGTGGACAAGTCAGACGAACCGAGGTTCGTCGAGATTCGCATCATTTATAACATAAACCCTCGCTTGACAAAACCAAATACTTCTTCTGCGAAATCCACAGAGTGAAGAAAACGTTAAAACCGCATTAATAATCCCTGCAATTCGGACAAAGCCTGCGTCCCTCTACGTCGATGAGATTATATGAGTATGTTCTACAGTCCGAACATTTTCCAGAAATTATTACATCCGAGAAATCCCCGTCTAAAAAATTTCCATCCCGGTGTTTACGGGATATCTCCATTAACTTGGGTGCTTCTCTGAAAACGTCTCTTGAACATACGATACCGATGAGCTTGCCTCGATCCACCACCGGCATTCGCCTTATGTTTAACTTGGCCATCTTTTCGATGGCACTACTAACAAGGATGTCAGGACCTATGGATATAAGAGGATATGCCATTATCTCTCCCACACCTACCTCGGAGGGTATTTTATTTTTAGCAACTACCTCGGTGAGGATGTCTTTCTCTGTAAGGATACCTAAGAGTTTTTCCTCGTCCACCACGATAACGGAACCAATATTTGCTTCGGCCATTATCCTGGCTGCCGTCTCTATGGACGCCCCTAGTTCGATCGTCTTGACGTCCTTGATCATCAACTCGCTTATAGGCATAGCGGAACTAATCATTATCAACACCGAAAATTAAGTTTCTGCACCATACTGAAGATCGCGGTATACGTTTATTCAGCAGAATCAAATAGGCTAACATTGGATTCATTTTATCGAGCTTTGCCATTTTGAAAATATGACGCAATAGTAAAGACATTTTACTGTCTCCACAGCTTCATATAACATTCTCTCCATAAATAAACATTTACCTTTAAATGGTCAAAGGGTAAAACTGGCCATTTGGTCGACATGTATGCCTGCGGACATGTCGCACTTCAATCTAAGCCAGTAGGCGACATAGAAACTTTGTTTCTATTACCCCCGAGGGTGATGGAGAAACAAAAGTTTCTCCGATATCGCAGAACGAGTTCTGCTAACGCTCGCAATAGTGATTGCTTCGCACCCTTAGCAAAATCTTCGATATTGCGTCGGGTGATGATGAACGCAGTTCATTGAACCCTAATAGAATCTTTGATTCTATGTCGGGCGCAGCAACGCCGCAGGCATACCTGCCGAGGACACAGATGAATCATTCATCGAGTACCTGAAAGGTGTTGCGTAGTCTGACCGCATACTTGTGGGCAGATCAGGTGTGCCCGTAGGCTCACCTATGCAGATGTGCCCTCCGGAAGTATCCTTAGGGTGCATCGCACTTGCCCGGTCCTGGCATACCTACGGCATGCCTGAATTTGTCAAGGCGTAACTTGCAAACCCTTACCGGCCAAGCCTTGTAAAGTGGTGACTTTAAAAGTGAAACAATTGCGTCCAAAAATTAATAAATGATGATTTTGATGAAAGTGCCCCTCTAGAAGATTGGTCCATCAGGTCATTGAAAAAATTCTTGCGATTATCCCATTGAGAATAATGTGTAGGAGAAGTTTGGTCGGAACATCATGTCTATTAGAAGGATCATGAATTCATACCGGATGGTTACCATCAACCCGTCCGCAACCCTCGCTATGGGCGAAATGGCTAAACAGCTCTCGAAAGACGGGATAAATGTAACTTCTTTTTCAATGGGTGAACCCGACTTCGTAACACCTTCTCACATCAGGGAAGCCGCCAAAAAGGCTCTTGACGATGGATATACATATTATACGCCATCCGAAGGAATGTGGGAATTGAGAATGGCGGTGGCGGAGAAAAGCGCCAAGGAGAACGACATACCCTGTTCCTACCGGGATGTTATCATTACACCGGCAAAGCACGGGATATTCTCATCGATTTTTTCCACCGTGGGAAAGGGAAGCGAGGTCATAGTCCCCGATCCTCTCTGGGTGTCCTATATACCACAGATCGATCTGGCCGAAGCAAAACCCGTCTTTGTTCCCCTTAAATTGAAGAACGAGTTCAGAATGGTTCCCGAAGATATAAACGAGAAAATAACACCTTACACTAAGATGATAATCCTCAACTCTCCATCGAACCCCACGGGAGCCGTGCTAACCCTGGACGACCTCAAAGGAATCGCCGATCTTGCCATAGATAACGATCTGATAGTACTGGCCGATGAGATATACGAGAAGGTAATATACGATGCTAAACATTATTCCATTGCTTCTCTACCGGATATGTTTGAAAGGACCATTACCATCAATGGGTTCTCCAAGGCATACGCCATGACCGGTTGGAGAATGGGATGGGTTGTAGCGCCTCCTCCCCTTTTTAAGGGGATTGCAAAAATACAGCAGCATACAATAAGCTGTGCGACCTCCTTTGCCCAAAGAGGAGCACTCGAAGCCCTTAAAGGACCAAAAGAACCCCTGAACGAAATGGTGTCCACCTTCAGGGAAAGAAGGGATTACACTGTGAAAAGGCTGAACGATATAGAAGGCATACACTGTCTGAAACCCAAGGGGGCCTTTTACACATTCTTTTCATTTGATTACGACATGAGCTCCATGGACCTTGCTACCCACTTGCTGCAAAAGGCACACGTGGCTATGACTCCGGGTTCTGCTTTCGGACCCTCGGGAGAGGGTTTTATAAGGATGTCGTATGCAAACTCGCTTGAGAACATTATAGAGGGACTCTACAGCGTCGAGATGGCGGTCCGAGATCTTCCCATACGGTGGAGAAAGGGCGACACTGAAGAACATGAGAATTCAAGAGAGGTTTACAAAAAGGGAAAATTCTCTAGAGAAGACCTAAAAAAATTCCCTCATCTCCGAAAGAGCTCCACGGCTGTGGGACCGGTTCCGCTGGAAAAGAACCATAACGATTAGATCACCCGAACTCATGACCACAGTGATAACAGAGGGTCTGGTCAAGCTCTACTCTTTTTTGACATGTGGGGCATGCCTTAAGCTCCGCTCTCTCTTCCTTGATAGTAACGAAAGAAAGCTTTTTTCTGAATGAATATATGATAAAAAGACCACCCGTCGTGATGAAAACCAATCCAAGTCCCAGCGTACAAGCGGACTTGGCCGCAATTCCATCATCGGTTTCTCCCGCAGGTGTTACACCCAACACCGTAGTGTAGATACCTGCAATAATGATTAGAATCCCGATGGCCAGAGAAATATATTTCAATTTCGACGAAGGAAAACCCCCTCAATCTTATCCTGCACGTTTTCCACCGCATTACCGGCATGCCGGAGCGCAATGGAACCAGAAATCCGCGGAATAGTCTATTTTCCAGTTTGTGATGACTAGGCGTGAAGTTTGGTTAAAAAGGTCTTTATGAGCTCGATGTCTCCTCGGATATTGGCGATCAGACTTCGGACCTCGCTTATCTCACGGTCCAAATTCCTCTTGATCTCTTCTTGGTTCTTTAAGAGGGAATCCATCAGTTGTTTCTGCTGTTTTTTCAGCAAATCACTGGTATCGACATAGTTCTCCTGCACTATATCGGTAAGGTCTTTTACCTGATCAATGGTCTTGTGGGATTCAGCTGCCAGGTCTGCCGCATTCTTATCCAATATGGCCTTGTTCTCCTTTGAGAAAGAATCCATCCTGCCCCCAACTTCGGTTTTCATATCGCCAAGATTCTTGGTCACAACGTCAGTGAGGGTTCGGGTCGCCACGTGGGACTTGAGTGTAAGGTCTTCCAGCTTGCCGTCGATATGATTAAATCTTTCTTCCTCCACCTTCATATTGTTATGCGCCCTCTTGTTGAGCTCGCTGTTGAAAACCTGTATGGCTTTGGCCACGCCACTCATCTTCTCCTTCAACGTGACGCTGAAATCGCTGTCCATGGTATTGAGGAAGTTCAGAATGTTCTCTTCAACCTTTTCCATCCTGCCACTCACTTCGTCCGTTTCAACTTCCATATTACTTCGGAGGTTGGTGATCTCGCGGGCGGTAGCCTTTATAATTCCCTTGGAGGCTTTGAGAATATCGTCCCTCATGGTCAGCAGAACGTTATCGACCTCGCCCCTAACTCCCTTCACCTCGCTGAGTATCTTGTTTTCCCTCATGGACGATTGCTTAAGCCTCTTTGTCATTTCCCGGTCCATCTCGGCATTGGCACGTTTTACCGATAAGGCTATGCTCTGGGTCTCTTTTCCAAGTCGGTCGTTCAATCTGGTGAACCCGGTGCTCATCTGGCCATCCAGTGCAATGTACGTTCCTTTCATGATGCCGTCAAATCGCGACATCAGCATTTCAGCAAGCTCGATGGTTGAAAATAGAACCCAGTGTGCATTTTTTTTAAAATCCAATAAAGGAGGATCTTCCAATCCCTTCTTCTTTCGCCATTCCTTGTCCCCAATGTTCTTGGTTTCCTGTTTCAACTGTGCTCGCATCAATCCTTTTTTGTAAGGTTCCCACTTTGCCATTTTAATACTTCCTTTGTATGGTGATCGGAAATCCCTTTTCCTGATGGTTATCTAACATAGATCTTCCTGTTTCGAGTCCAATATATACCTGACAAGGAATTTACCTTATTAAAACATTTGACTTACATATATCTGAATCGATTATGATATAAATATTGTTTTCCTTAAAAAGAAAGGAATAATAATCAGTTGTCCAATTTGTAATAAAATCTCAACTATACACCAATTAACCTAATATTCTGACGTATCCCGGACTGCAAAATGAAGATTCACATTTAACTCGATAATTATTAAAGACAGACATCGAGCTTTTAAAGGCACGGGATTTCCTATTCCAATAAACAAGCCACTTCACTCTAACCCAATTCATGGGTAGTGTTCGGGTAATAATGGCTGGTTATATTGAGGGCCTTGAGCTACGTTAGGGGCCCGGGGAACCTGACCCGAATGCTGAAGTACGGGAGGCCGTGGCCCAGACTGTACAGGATGAGGAGGGGTTTTCTGATGAGAGGGGGCGCCCCACTGCTGGGGATGCTGGTCTCTCACGGGAGCAGGGGCCTGCCACGGTTGTTGGGTTGGCACCCCGAGAGGAGGTCGTACATCGTCTTCTTTTTGGGATTTTTTCTTGTCCTTTCTCGATTTCTTTGGTTTGGAGATCGATTCATCCTCAAGTCCTCTCTCTTCAAGCTTCTTGGTGAACTTCTTTTCCTTTTTGTTCGCCTTGTAACGATAGCGGAAGTATATGAAGGGGAAAACCACTACCACTATTAAAGCCAATATCCCTAAGATGAGATAGACCCAATCCCTCATGGTGGCCGCCTCCACATTGCTCTCGTCCTCCGTCTTTAGCTGGACATCCAGCGGTGCTGACTGTGAAAAACGGATCTGGTTGCCTTTGCTATCCTTGTACTCCAGTCTGACTGAAAGGTTCTGAACGCTGTTATGTATGCTATTGAGGTCGACCTTGTCCGCATTCATCTTGAACGTCACCGTATGGGTTCCGGAGGGTTCCAGATCGAATTTCCCCGATTTGAAGACCGCGGCCCCCCCGCTCTCGAACCAGTTATTATTATCCAGTAAAAGGGCTGTAACATTGGATGCCTTGCTGCCGCCAATGTTCATAAGAGTAACCTTCAGATCGAAATTCTCCTCCTCTTCAATAAGCGGAGTTTCCACCATGGCCACCACTATATCAGGCGGCACCGGAACTATTTCCAGTTCACAAGGAATAGTTATAGTAACGTTCTCTTCAAGCTCGTTACGGCATATCACCGTTACCGGTATGTCATGAAATCCGATCCAACGATCGCCCTCTTTTACATTTACCACGTATGTCTGCGTTGTGGTCCATCCCGATCCCAATGTATCCACCAGGTGATATTCGAAGACTTTTGAACCACCAATGGGGAATATGGGAAGGTCCTCGCTGGAAGGAATACTGATTTTCAGCTTGGTGAGATCATAACCATCAACATTCTGAAGGTTCACCGCAAGATTGGCCTCTACCATGCCCGGCTGAAGCCTATTGGGAGTGTTAGCCTCCATATCTAGAATTGAATCCTCCACAAGAATATAGATATATGACTTGTCGTCCGGTTCCTTCTCGCCGCGGGCAGTCATGATATTGTGAAATTCATTCTCATCCGTATCAATGTCGATGGAAGAGCCACCGAAAACCCCCGTGTCGAAATATTTTGCGTCGTAGAGTATCGGAATTATATATCTCCCGGGGGGAATTGTATCCCGAACCCTAACCTTGAATGTCACTGATTCAGTGGTCCCAACCTCCATAGACTCGATCTCCTTTTCAGTACCGAGGTCTTTCTTCACCGCGTGATTATCCTCATCGTAGTAGAAATCGGAGGTGTAGAAATAATCCGCCGCCGTTAGATCCAGAGAGACTTCTATCTGTATTAGGTCTACGTTACCGCCGTTTGTAAATATCACTTCGAAAGAAAGCTCGGGGTCATCTTCCTGGTCGATCTGACTAAGGTGACTTGTGAGTTCTTTACTGTCAGGAGGTGAAAGTAAGGGTGTGAAGTCTATATCCATTTTAAGTATTATGGAATTCTCGGTCACACGTATATCGTTCGAGTTATCACCGTCATCCCAATTACGTGTATATGAAAGGGACAATTTCAGCTCATACTTACCCGGTGCCGCGTCATCCTTGACGTTGATCCGCCAGTAAAGGGTGGCGGTTGCTCCACCATCCAGTTCTCCCAAAGAAGCGGTCGTGTAAATTGTAGGAATTGATATCTCGTTTCCCGAATATGAGAGGGTTCCTCCGATCCCACCGACATCACCCACCTGTGAGGAGATACCGGTAACTCCTATTTTCTGAAGAATAGCTCCGGCGTACAGGTTACCATTTGGGGTGTCGTACACTGCTACCTTCTTTTCATGGGCAACCCCCAATCCACTCTTAACCTCGATAGGAATGTAAAGGTCCTCCGTCCTCGCACTCAAATTGTATTCAAGTTTCGCGCCATTATATTCGATCCTGATGCTGTAATGGACAATTACGTACAAGGTATACTCGCCAGGGGTAACCGTGCTCTTTATATTCAACTGGAAGTCATCAAACCCGTCCGTAGCATACCAGTTCTGGTTATTGCTTATGGAGAAACCGTCACCATCAGGCCCGTTGTAGGCGCTACCATAACCCGAGGCAAACCCCGAGAATGGATTGCCGTCCGCACCCGAGATGGCCTTTCCGTTCACGTCACGGAACTCTCTTATTGATACGGTGGCCTCGAAGAGGTCATCATTATTGAACTGATCGTTCCCTTTATTTACCCCTTCATATGCCTCACCACCGTAGTCTTCGGTAATCCTTATGTGAAATTCTTCTTTTGAATCACCAGCGTAAAATACGTTATTCGGACTCATTATTCCTTCGAGATACTCGGCGGCCCTTCCAGAGCCACTGACGGCATTAGGCTCCAAATTTTTTATTTTACTATCTCGTTCCGTACTTACATTATCGAGAGCCATGTAAAAAGGCCCGCCAATAAATATCAATCCAATGATTATGGAAAGCAATGCTATCCAATGACCTGTAGGTCTTACCTTCATCATATCGCCTCTAAGAACTTGTTATTTCTAGTTATAATTTATACGTTAATTTTGCTTCAGTGATTAGAAACAAATTATTTAATCCTTGGTGTCAGATTTATATTCATTCCATAAATTGCATATCCAAACGTTCTCCAAGCGCCTACGACATACGGAAACATATTTGTATAGTTTTGATTGTAACGAAGGTTTTATAATTGAAGAAACTGATTACTTGGTTCAATAAAAATTAACTGCTAAATTTCCAATAATGAAACGAATAATAAATGATTTACAAATCAGTTCAAGCCGATGAAAAAAGTGATAATATGCCAGTAAAGACCGTTGAAATAACATCCATTGATGCAAGACGATTCACAAAACCCGGTGAGAAGATCAACAACGTGAGGATAGATAACAACTCATCAGTCACCTTGATAACGCCCATGAACGATGAAGAGGCAAACGTGGAGTTCCGGTATACCGCGAGCTACGGCGGTATTGGGTCCATTCGCATGGAAGGAGTTATCATATATACCGGGAATGTGAAAGACCTAGCAACAAAATGGATTAACGAGGGCAATATGCCCGACGAGATCGCGGGAGAGATACACACTGCCATAATGAGAGTTTGCGTACCCGAAGCGATAATTATCTCGAAGGACATCAAATTGCCACCACCCATCCCGCTCCCGAACATCAACTTCAAGAAGAACAAGACCAAGAAATCATCCGGGATGGAAGTTGCCTGATAACGAGACGATACTATTTCTGATAATCATAAGAACTCACAATAATGAAAAGATTAATATTGAGTGACAGATTACCAATAACGTTCCCGGGAATCCGTTTTGATCAAGATTCCTCGTGGAACAAGTTCCAATCCGATTATCCGATATCCAGGTGGGAAAGAAATGGCCGAGGAAACTGTTTCCAAGGAAAGAAAACGCCTCATAGAACTATGGAAGGCGTACGAGACACAAGAGAGGGAATACAGCGAGGCGCTGAAAAAGATCTTGACGAATGAAAAATCGCTTCGGGAAGCCGGGAAGATGAAGAGAAGTCTTCGTCAGCTTATCGAGGAAAAGAACAGGGAGATCATGGAACTGGAATTGAAGAACACTACCTTGAAAACAGACTTGGAGGAGATCCGCCCTCAGATGGAGGAAAAGGAAAGGCTCGTTGTTGAGAATAAAAAACGATACGCCAAGCTTTACGCTCTCACCGAAGAACTGGAAGAGGAGCTGGAACGGGCCCGAAACGAGATCGAAGCTAGGGATCGGTGGTTCAAGGATAACATCTCCAATCTTGAGAATTTGAAAAAGGGTCTGGACGAGAGAAAGTTATTGATCGAGCAAGCAAAAAAGGGGGAGGAACTTAGCAGCTCCAGGGTGATGATGGCGTTGGAAAGGCCTGGTATCAAAGAGGAAGTGGCAAGGGTGGTGGAAGAGGACATACCAGATGAAGTGGATGAACCATCTTTCGGTGAAGTATCGTCTTTCGAGGAGGAAGAGTCCTTCGGTGAAGAGCCCTCATTCGAAGAGGAAGCATCCTTAGATAACGATGAAGACCTGGAGGAAGATCATGAGGAGCCGGAGAGGAACCGGATAGATGTGATCAAGGAATTTTCCAAAGTCGATTCACTGAATCCAACCCTGGCGAATGCGCTCTTCAACTCGGGTTACACAACCATGGCACAGTTAAGGGATGCCCCCGAAAGCGATCTTCAGGCCGTGAAGGGATTTGATGAGCTTAGAGTGGAATCCCTCCAATTGAACCTTATGGAATAAAATTGATCGGGAACGAAGGCGGGGTAGGGAACTGACTTTTTCTGTCACCTTAGAATTCTGATTCTTAACAAGAAGAGGGGCATACATAGTAACAACGATGTTTTTCTTATCGGTATTATTTATATCGTATGGGAAATATCATATTCCTCAGAACCTGGACCATGTAGAACAGATATTTTGCCGTCCGCATTGCCCATCATGCGAAGTCCAAGTACTTCGTTCAATCTAATGGTGGCATACTTGGTGAGAGTGTGTTCATAGGCCTCGATCCTCTCCAGGCCAACGCTCATAACGCATTCAAGCGCGGCTCCAAGTCCCACCGCTTGTGCGATCGCCGGTGTCCCTGCTTCGAATTTTGCGGGGATGTCACTATAAATTGTCTGTTCAAAGGTGACATCTTTGATCATGCTTCCCCCCCCTGCCATGGGGGCATCTCTTCCAAAAGATGGCGTTTGCCATGGACCTTGCGATCAAATATGGGAAAGTCATTCCTGATATTGTTTAAACCAGTACTTGAGATGGAAATTATAAATAGGAAAGCTAAACTCATTGCCTAATATCAGGAGTGCGCTTCAAATGAAGATCGATAAGAAATTGGATGTAAACTACCAGCCCCTAAAGGAGCTGGCGTTTTGCGCGTAGTGCCGTTAATTCTAAGCAAAGTCTGTCAACGAGG
>JASLWR010000068.1 GCA_030740765.1 Thermoplasmatota archaeon | reverse complement strand
TCGTTGACAGACTTTGCTTAGAATTAACGGCACTACGCGCAAAACGCCAGCTCCTTTAGGGGCTGGTAGTTTACTTAGATGCTTGGCCGACCGATCCTGCTGCATCATTAGATTCGGATAGAGACGGTTATCCCGACAGGTGGACACCAGATAGAGGCCCCGAGGATTCGAATTCGGGTCTTACGAGATTGGATGACCTTCCTTTCGATCCTGCGGCAAGCCTCGATACCGATGGGGATGAATGGCCGGATGAATGGAACGATAGATGTACTGAATTTAATTCTACTACCGGGTTGAAACTTGACGAATATCCATCCGATCCTACCCAGTGGATCGATTCGGATGGAGATGGATTCGGGGATAATTACAACGGCAACCTCCCTGACCGATTTCCCTCCGATCCCTCAGCTTCCAAGGACACAGATATTGATGGATATCCAGATTACTGGAATGAGGGGAAGTCTGCGCTCGATTCTAACACCAATCTCAAATTGGATGAATTTCCTTTCAATTCCACACAATGGAACGATACCGACGGCGATGGATGGGGAGATAATTACGGGAATATTTCATGGTGGAAAGATCGAGACATAGGAATTTTCATATATGGAGCCTATAAACCGGACCGTTTTCCACAAGATTCAACCCAGTGGAACGACACCGATGGCGACGGATATGGCGACAACATAAGCGGGAAAAATCCAGACCGGTTCCCAAATGACAAATGGGATTGGAATGATACTGATCTGGATGGAATCGGAGATAACTCCGATTATGATATCGACGGTGATAAATGGAATAACACAATAGAGACCGAGATGGGAACTGATCCCTTTGACATTAACTCTTTCCCTGGGGATATCGATAACGATAGTATTCCAGATCTATTCGACAAAGATATCGACGGAGATGGATGGAATAATTCGATCGAGGCGGAGGTAGGGACGGATATTCACGATAATTCATCATATCCTGGCGACTTCGATGAAGATGGCGTTCCGGATATTTTTGACTTGGACATAGATGGCGATGGATGGAACAACACAATAGAAATCGAAGCGGATACCGACCCATACAATGCATCATCATATCCAACCGATTTCGACAACGACACAATCCTTGATTATTTAGATTCGGATATCGATGGAGATGGCTGGAATAATTCTATTGAGCATCAGCTTGGAACCGATCTGTATAATTTTTCATCATTTCCATCTGATCTGGATGGCGATAGGATTCCTGACGTATTCGATATAGACATTGACGGAGATGGTTGGAACAACACCATTGAGATTGAAGTGGAGACTGATCCTTATGACAAACTTTCTTTCCCGAAAGATTTAGATGAAGATAGTATACCCGATTCTCTTGACAATGACCGAGATGGGGATGAAGTACCTAACGCCGATGATGCGTATCCGGATGACCCGGAGAAATGGGAAAAAGAATCGGAGAAAGCTGGAGAAGGGTCAATTGGGTGGTGGATAATGGGTGTTGTGGGTGGAGTAATGGTTGTCGGGGTGATCGGGAGAGTGGTATTAGTTAGGAGGAGGGAGGGAAAAGGTGATGGAAAGGAAGTTAGTTGTGAGAGGGAAATAAAGGGAGGTGTGGTTGATGATCAGGAGAGTGTGGAGAAGGATGGGGACGGTTGTAGCGAGGAGTTGGAGAAGAGGGGCGAATGATGTTCAGGAAAGTACTACTGTAGGATTCGGGAATTTTTAGCGTGAGTATGGTAGAGATTGAATGTTCAAGAAAGTTTGATTTTTTGTAACGTAACAAAAAGTAGAGAGACATTTACATCCATCAGAGACTATGGAAGTATTGCAAGGGGGGTGTATATACAAGGCACACTTGCCGAGGGGGCAGCAACGCCGTAGGTGTTGCGGAACGACAGTGGGAACCCCTGCTAAACAAATACAGAATATTCATTTTTTAAGTACCATCAGCAGAAGGACCAGTACTATAAGCGCGGACACGGCCGATATGATCAGTATCGTCAACAATTTTCCACCATTCCATACATTAGCGTCGGCATCATTCCCCGTTACAGTTATCTCCTTTGATTCCATTGTCTCGGTCCCTTCGTGGCTAACGCTTAACCATACCACATAACGACCCCCCTTCACAGGCATTTTTAAAGATATGTCGTATTTTCCCTCAGCGTCCGTTCTTAGCTCCTGGCTGTCAATCACCACGGCACCGGAGGTATCCTCTACCCAGAAAACCAATGTCGCATCCGGAAAGCGCATGGAATCTATGTTTACATAACCGCTTGCCCTAAGAATTCCGCCGGATGTCACGTCATCGGACGAGAACTGTCTGTATATGGAGATGTCGCCGACCAGAATTTCATCCTCATCAAGCCAGTATTCCCTGTAAAAGTCCACCATATCTCTGGTGAAATCCGCATTGCGGATCAACACATCGGCATTGTGATGGTAGTTCAACCCGCTATAAGCCCAGTTTGTCGAACCCAGTATTGTGCTATCGTCAATCACGATTAGTTTCGTGTGGGTTATCTGCCATTCGTCATCGAAATAGGCATCCACACCGTTTGACACGAACCTGTTTATGGTATATTGGTTCATCTCGTTTATATAATCCTCCCAGTTGCTGTATTCCAGGCAGACCCTGACGTCTACGCCTCGACCAGAGGCATTCACCATGGCGTCGAACATCTTATCGGACAGAGAATCGTCGTAACCCGAGAGCTTGAAAGCGTAGTGCAGCACGTATATTCTTTCAGTTGCCCCCTCGATGGCGGACATCAATCCGGGAAAATAGTCCCTGTCAATGAGAGGGGTGACCCCGTTGTAGTTCTCCGTACCGAGATCGAAGTCCTCGGAAGCATCCTTCCACGCAGCCTGAAAATATCTCTCGTAATATGCAGCCACCTTTTGGTCGTCGATCCTTGCGTTGGCCTCATTGTTGTTCTCAATTGAATTGTCGCTCCAGTTTGTAGAGCCGATTATTACTGTACGGTTATCGATTATCAACAACTTTGAGTGCAGCATCTTCGGCGCCGTGTCGAGCTTCACTGTCAATCCCCGATCTTTCAGATACGTTTCTGCATAATCCTCTTCACCGGGATTATCCTCATCGTCGTTGTCATTATCCAATATTATCTTGATCTCGACACCCCGGTCCTGAGCCGTAACTAGCTTGTCAATAAGCGTTTCCACCGTATTGCCGATAACCACCAGATACATTGCGATATGTATGGACGTAGCGGCCTCGTCGATAGCCATTCCCACTTCATATTCATAATCGTCATTGCATACTATCCTGTAACTGGGGTCGTTATCAAAGGTCGCGGAACTTTCACCACCAAGAGGGATCGTACCGAATAATAAAAAGAATATGATGAATACGGATGCAGCTCTGTAAAAAATTTTCATTTATCGCACCATACCATTTATGCAACAGGGTTTGGTGTTAAATAAACTTCCCTAGAAACCCCTTTGGAAATATATGTCTGAAAGTTTCCCGGCGTAAAATCCCGGGTGGCCGAATGGAGAATAACTCAGTATCTCTGATGGAAAAAGGCAGCGACTTATTCGTTGGAGGTATCTTCCTTCTTTTCTTCCTCACTTTCCGCTTTCACTTCCTTCCCCTCTCCCTCTGTAACATCGGCATCATGGTCGTGGTCGTCATGCTCGTGATCATGACCATCCTCAACATCTGCCGTGGACTTGTGTTCCTTGTATTCCTCTATTAACTGGAAATTCTTAACGGTAAGATATTCTCGGAAGGCAGCTATTATCATGAATTTGACCCCCTGCCACATATGGTCGTATTTACACATCTCAGGAAGGATTATTTTCATTACGTTATCATCGGTATCGATGGTCAGAGGGGCCTTGGTGGGATAGTACATGTCGAATATGGCCGAAATCTTATCCACATCGGTCTCGGTTGTTCTTTCGATCTTGATCTTGTATATCAGTGATTTCCCCGCAAGGGGGTGGTTGTAATCCACCCTGACCCTTCCGGCGCCCACAGTGCGGATGTAACCCTGCCGATCACCGATCTTGATAGGCATACCTGGCATTGGATATGAATCACCCTCCTTGAACTGAGGTTGCTTTAGAACCGTTCTCATGGGGACTAGTTCGATAAGTTTGGCATCCCTCTTGCCGTGCCCCTCATCTTCACCGACCTCCACCTCTTTTTCTTCACCCACATCCATCTCCAGGAGAGCAGCATCAAATCCCGCGCTCTCAAAACCGTTGCCCACTATTATGGCGCGGGCCCCGTAGTGGCCCTTCTCATCATACAATTCGTTATCCTTTGCCACATCTTCCCTTGTGGTTTTGTAATACTCTCCGGATTCTTTTATCAATACATCGTAATCCAAATACACGATATCGCCTTTATTCATCATAAGGCCTCCTTTTTTCTACCAAAATCGGGGTTTGGGGTAGTGCGGCGATATATTAATCTTGATTGATAAACCTATTGGTAGCAGTATTTCTCTTTAACCTAATCACAGCACTTAAATTGGATAATGTGCTTACGCTCAAATCGTAGAGGGGTGACATATCTCTCTGGTTTTCACAGTATTTCTCTTTAACCCGGTAACGTTGAACATGGGAATAATTATCAAAATAACAATGAAATAATTTGGAGCCCATTGGGGTATGAAGTGATTTATATGGGATATGAGGGTCCGATGATCCGGAAAACAGAATTCACATACCAATTACCAAAGAGCTACAGTCCCGATATGAGAACGGATGGCCTGGTGTATACGAGTTCAAAACTTCTGGAGCACGTTCTAAGAGAAGAGGCACTACAGCAGGTCGCCAACGTGGCAAGTCTTCCCGGAATCGTTGGGGACTCCATGGCCATGCCGGACATTCACTGGGGTTACGGTTTTCCAATAGGGGGCGTTGCCGCTACCGATATGGAGGATGGAGTGATATCGCCAGGGGGTGTGGGATATGACATCAACTGTGGCGTCAGAATGCTCGCCACGGAACTGACACTGGGAGACGTGGAGGGGCGGATCAAGGCTCTAGCCGACGATATTTACAGCAATGTTCCATCCGGCCTCGGTTCAAAGGGCAGGGTGAGGGTTAGCCGGGAAATGCTGGACGACGTGTTGAATCTGGGCGCGGTCTGGACCGTTGAGAATGGTTACGGTTTCAAGGGCGACCTCGAAAGATTGGAGGAGAACGGTAACTTCGAAGATGCCGACCCTTCGGTGGTTGGCGAAAGGGCGAAGCGACGGGGGATGCCGCAACTTGGCTCCTTGGGCGCCGGAAACCACTTTTTAGAGATACAGAAGGTATCTGAAATAATCGATCCGAAGGCTGCCAAGGTGTTTCATTTGAATGATCCTGACCAGATCGTGGTGATGATCCACACTGGCTCCAGGGGCTGCGGGTATCAGATATGCCAAGACCAGATCGATTCATTATCGCGGAACTTCAGAAAGGAAGGCCGATATTTCGTTTCTGACAAGTATGGCATCAAACTGCCGGACCGCCAACTCGTTTGCGCTCCCCTGCAGTCTGTGGATGGGAAGAATTATTTCAAGGCGATGAAATGCGCGGCCAACTATGCCTGGGCCAACCGACAGATGATAACACACTGGATAAGGGATTCCTTTCAAACTGTACTGGGTAGAGACTTTGGTGAGATCAGAATGGATATAATCTATGATGTTGCCCATAACATAGCAAAACAGGAGACCTACGAGATCGAAGGGGAGAAGCGGGAGCTGGTGGTCCACCGAAAAGGAGCAACCAGATCCTTGGGGCCGGGAAACAGGAATGTCACCGAAAGATACAGAGACATCGGTCAACCAGTAATCATTCCAGGGGATATGGGCACTGCCAGCTTTCTATTACGAGGAACCGTGGAAGCGGAGAAAAGCACATTCGGTTCAACATGTCACGGCGCTGGTAGATTATCGTCGAGAAGCGCCGCAAGAAAGCGGTTCAGGGGTCGTGAGGTCATAAACGAACTGGCGAAAAAGGGCATATATGTAAGAGCACATTCCGAAAAGGTCGCCGCGGAAGAAGCACCTCAGGTATACAAGGACATAGAGGAAGTGGTTAACGTGACCCACGGAGCCGGTATCTCGATGAAAGTGGCAAAAATGAAGCCGCTTGCAGTGGTAAAAGGATAAGCCAGTTTTCTCTCATTCCCCTTCATATCTCTGGCAGTTATTACACCACCAGGCTTCATATTCATTGACATACTGAAGAACCATATTGCATTGAGTGCAGTAGTACTGTTCTTGGGGAACCTGGGTTGCAGGATCATCTGTATAAGCACCGGATTGATAATTTGACTCGGCAGGATTTGAATATCCACCATCAAATTGAGAATATGCTCCATTTTGTTCGTCATCATACTGGATCCCATATTGCTGAGACGCAGCTGGTTGCTGGGCTGGTGGGCCAGCATGATTGTACTGCTGCGTCTGATACGCCTGATCGAACTGCGCCGCCTGTTGTTGTTGGCCGTATCCTGGCTGCTGCTGAGGATAGGCGGGAGATTGAAAGTCCCACGCAGGTTCTGCCACAACGTCGGCCCCACCCATTGCCGTGTATTCGAGGAAAGATTTCGCTTTTTCAATTGCACCTTTCAGGTTCCCCCCCTTTTTCAGTGAGAAAATTGCATCGTAATTTGTTTCAGCATCCTCGAAACCCGATTTCCCGTCCATTTCCTCGAATTTCGCCCTGCATATGGGTAGAAGGTCATTGAAAGTGGCAACGTCTTCGATAAGTGGAGTCATATCATCGTCCAAACTGTTCAGAGTGGCCCAGGAGTTCCGGTAATCCTCATCATCGATGAGTTCCTGAATGTCATCCATTCGTTCATCGAATTCATCCGTGCCGATGCCCTCATCCCTGAGAACGGAAATGTTATGGTTCAATTTTTTCAGTAGTCCGAAGACCTCTTTTCTTAAGCGCTCGACCCCTTCCTTTTCACATTTTTCCATCTGGCCCATTATGGGTTGAAGAAGGTTGATGACGAGGTCATAATCCCCCTTGTTATGAAGTTCATTTGCATCGCGTATTGCTAGTTTGAAGTTCCGTGTATTGACTTCCAGGCTGTTGAGGATCTTTAACATCTCCCCTGCTTTATCCAGACTTTCTTTTGAATCGATCATGTTCAGTGATATTCCCTGTTTCTCCGCCAGTTTGGACATTTTCTTGACATCGGGTTCGAGATAATGAACGCATTCATCTGCAAAAGCGTAATCGCCTTCCTTTAATGCAGTTTTCCCCTGTTCGAAAATATCCAGCACCAGTTCATCCCATATCCCATTGTCTTTAAGCTGCTTCAGTTTTCTGCCGGTCTTGTCGTAGGATTCCTGAACCCTGTTCAGGTATTGGTTGTTGACATCTATGGACTTTTGGAGGTATTTTCGGAGTATTTTGTAGGTAATGAGGTCGCCGTTTTTGAAGGCCTTTTCCATGTCAGAGAACATAATTTCCTCTCGGTTCACAACCTGTCCGTTTTCCTTTGCCTTGAACAAGCTCCCCTTAAGCTCGGATATCTTTTTTTCCACCTCACTGGATTGTATCTCGTTTTGGATATTGAAAAGATTTTCTGTGGAAATTCTTATGGCCTTTGAGAAATCTCCTCCGTCGAAACTGCTAATTACTCTTACGAACTTTCTCTTGAACTTGTTGGCATCCATTCCTACCTCTGTTGCTTTGGTGATGGCCTGTTGTATCATTAGAAGCTGGTCCATTGCCATTTTCTGGAGTGCTCTCAATCGTTCGATCTCCTCCACTGCTACTTTGATCATTTCGAGGGCTGTTGCGGGTTCTTCGGATTCAAGGAGATCATCCGCCTGGCGGAGTATCATGTAATATCTTTTGACATCCAGGCCCAAAGATTTCGCTTTCTCCCCAACCAGCTTCCCGCTTTCCAACTTGTCAAATATATCCCGGTGCCTGATTCTGGAAATAAGCATATTCTCGCAGCTTTCCCTTATGAGTTCGGCTTCCAGCAACCTTTCATCCTCAATAAGCGATTTCGCTTCGAGCATCTTCATTTTTATCGATCCTACCTCCGCTCCTTCCTCCTCTACCGAGACAATGCGGTTCCGCAAGTCCTGGAACTGTGCTACTATTCCATCGCGCCTTTCCCTTTCCTCATTCTCGATCTCTGCTCGAATCGCGTCAACGTCAAATCTCATATCTTACCAACCTTAACATGGTTTCGCCAATCTCTCAATTTCTTTTTCGATTCTATATATGACGTAGAATCTAAAACAGACGGTTGTATTAATATATTATTCTCTTTATAATAAAAAACCACATTTAGCCCTGAACCCGATTCTGAGAATCGGTCCTTTTGGGCTCCCACTTCGCTCCAGCGTATCAAGTAGATACGCCTGAGCTCTCGGAAACATCCTGTTTCCCGACATAGAATCAGAGATTCTATTAGGGAGCAGAAGAACTTCGTTCTTCAGGCACCTACGAGCTGCGATTTCGCGAACTATGCACATTTGACAATATATTGGTCTTGAAAGCAGGAGGTGATGAAATAAAGGGATTGATATTGGCAGGCGGAAGCGGTACAAGGCTTAGACCCATCACCGGAACTGGTCCGAAACAACTTATCCCTATTGCTAACCGTCCCGTCATTCGGTATTGTATCCAAGATATCTCGAACTGTGGAATAAGCGAGATCGGAATTATACTGGGGAATAACTATCCACACAAGATCATTGATTTGCTGGGCGATGGCAGGGAACTCGGGGTAAATTTTACCTATATACGCCAAGGTCAACCTCTGGGAATCGCCCACGCTATAGGCTCGGCCAGGGATTTTCTGGGTAATGAAAGATTCGTGGTCTATCTTGGTGACAACTTATTAAAATCCGGAATATCAAATATAGCCGAGGAATTTACACAGAACAAATTGGAATCCATGATTCTTTTATCTCGTGTGAGAGAACCGTCCAGGTTCGGAGTTGCAGTGATGGATGATGATGGCAATGTCGTTGACCTGGTGGAGAAACCTGACAAACCACCTTCCCCATTTGCCCTTGTGGGCGTTTATTTTCTCACAGATAAGATATTTCCCATTATCGATTCTCTGCGTCCTTCCGGTAGAGGTGAATTGGAGATAACCGATGCCCTAAGGATACTCATGAAATCCGGTCATGGGGTGGAGGCACGAACTGTCTCTGGATGGTGGAAAGATACCGGCAGGGTTGAAGATATTCTAGAAGCAAACAGGCTCATTCTCGAGGACCTTTATGAAAAAAAGAGTGACCCCTTGGATCATATCGGAAAAAGTACCCATATCGATGGAAATGCTACGATAATACCCCCTGTGATTATAGGTGAGGGATGTACTATACTTTCTGGGGCAATGATCGGCCCATATGTGGCCGTGGGGGACAATTGTCGTATTCAAGGAGCCGGGATACATGATTCAGTCATAGACAAGAACGTCCAAATCGATTGTAGCCGGGTTATAGAGAGAAGCCTGATTGGAAAAGGAGTGAGAATTACGGTATCGGGAAGCGGGAATCGAGATGTAGGAGGAATGGGGGATCTCACATTGGTTCTGGGAGAGAATTCCCATGCAGAGTTCTAATTGAAAACGAAATTATTGGGATGGCTAAATCCGATTTCGAATTAAACTGAACAATGTTTTTTTATATTATTTCATTTATAGATTCAGTGGAATGCGGACACCCTCGGAAACATCTGTGTCCCACGGGCTCTCATTTCCTCAGATAAACCAGGGCGAAGTATGCCCCAGAAAGACTTGGTTTTCAAAAATATTACAGGAATAAAAGCTCATTTGAATGATATGTCGGGTAGGTGATAACGTGTGCGGACTTTTTGACAGATTCAAGAGAAAACGTATTAACAAAGGTGCAACAGAGCCCGGAGAGGTTGTTGAAGCAATTGACGAATATACTTGGGAAGGATTAATGGACGAAATAGGCTACACGGGACGAATGGCCTACGAAACCGATAAGGGATTGATATTCCACATACAACTGACAAACAAGACCGATACACCATGGGGAAACGTCAAACTGGGGATCGCGTTATCCAAGGAGGGAATCTTGACACCGGCGGAAAGGATACTACGAGGTGAAATGATCAACCCTCAAAAGACGGAGATATTCAAGTTCTACCTGGAGCCCTCTCTCAAGATAGGTATCGTTGAGATATTGATCTATCTATCCTATTACGATTTTGACCGTAAGGACACCGTGGAAATAGTGCTGCCTACAAAAAAGGCAAAGATGAAGATGCCGCAAATCACCAAGGAGCGCTTCAAGATGGAAGTGATATTCGACACGGACTGGAGGATCGTGGTGAGCTCCA
Organism: Thermoplasmatota archaeon; assembly: GCA_030740765.1. GTDB lineage: Archaea > Thermoplasmatota > Penumbrarchaeia > JASLWR01 > JASLWR01 > JASLWR01. Next base: position 6,755 of record JASLWR010000068.1, on the reverse strand, counting down.
TGGAAAGCGTAGAAGTTCAAAGTGACGTCCTGCTAAAGAAGGCATCAACGGTTTTTCTCGACCTTGAGGAGAAGATCCGATCACTGGGGATCCATGCTTTCAAACCGGAGATCAACCCGAATATCTACCGGGCCATCGGGAGGTTCTGGGCGAAGGGGAATAATAATGTGAAATACGGTATTCATCTCGAAGTCATTGGAAAGGATGATAAGACCAAGGCCCTCTTAATATTCTATGCTTCCGACCACATGAAACTTCTCCCATTTGCATCGGGTGTGGTAAGTCACATACGAAAGGACCCGGAATATAGAAGAAACCTGTGATGGCAGAGAGCGGATCGGGCACCCATTTCGGCTCAGAATGCCGAAGGGAGTTTGGAGTATTTCGAGGGTCGTGTTGAAATGCCGGAAATTATGAAATTATCCGAGCACACTGTGAACCAGATAGCTGCGGGCGAGGTAATAGAGCGCCCAGCATCAGTGGTAAAGGAACTTTTGGAGAATTCCATCGACTCCGGTGCAACGCGTATCGAGATCGACGTGGTTAACGGTGGGAAGAAACTCATCAAGGTAACGGATAACGGCAGGGGGATACGGGAGGATGAGATTGAGATCGCTTTTTTGAAACATACTACATCGAAGATCAGGGAGATCGATGACGTATATGCCTTGACGACCATGGGATTCAGGGGAGAAGCACTGGCAAGCATAGCGTCAGTGGCAAAGGTGGAAGCGTTCTCCAAACATTCGGAAGCAAGCACTGAGATTGGACGGCACATATTCATCTCTGGAGGAAAGCTAATCTATAACGAGAAACACGCGGCACTCAAGGGAACCTCCATTAAGGTGCTGGACCTCTTTTTTAATCTTCCTGCAAGAAAGAAATATCTGAAGACCACAGCAACCGAGCTGAAGCATATTATAAAGTTGGTCACTTCCCTGGCCATGATCAATCCGGAGATACACTTCATTCTTAAGAACAACCGCCGTCCCCTGCTGAACTTCCCTTCATGCAGTGATGAAAGGGAGAACCTGTTCCATATATTGGGTGCCTCGGAAACAAGAAAGATGGTCTCCCTTGATCACACGATGGGTTCTGTGAGGGTCAAGGGTCATCTTGGCGTTCCCGATTTTACACGTTCTACCAGGTCGGGACAGTGGTTCTTTGTAAACGGGAGATCGGTGGACTCGAAGGTGATACGGGAGTCGCTTGAGGATGCATTCAAGAGCATAATTATGAGAAATAAACATCCTGTAGCCATCATATCTGTCCGGATAAACCCGAAGGATATGGACGTGAACATCCATCCAACGAAAAGGGAAGTGAAATTCCAGAACCGTGATGCAGTCTACGCTGCGGTTTTTGAAGCTGTCCGAAAAGCTTTGGAGATGGAGGGTATCTCTGTAAAAAAACCATCACCGTCCCGGGAGAACAACGAGGATACAAGGATGGGCACTGGTAGGTTGGAGACTTCGAGGAATATGGAGGGAAGATCACTCCAGACAACCCTCATGGAGGATGTGAATCATGCCGCCGCCCACGGCTCGATCCCTGGGAGTAGTATAAAATGGGAACAAAGCGGCTTCGGTACCGAACCGATATATTATCGGGATTACCGGGAGAATCATGAGCGCCACGGGCTACCGCTACTCAGATCCAGAGGGCAGATAAACAATCTCTATATCATTGCCGAGAGCGAGGATGGGCTTGTGATAATCGACCAGCACGCGCTCCATGAGAGGATAATGCTGGAGAAGGTGACCGAGCAGTACTCAAGAAAGGCAATGGCCATGCAGGAACTTATAGTACCCCTCGATATAGCTCTATCATCGGAACAATCGGCTGTATTCGATGAATGGAAGGATCGTCTCGCCCGTATCGGGTTCGGTATAGAACATTTTGGTGGGGATAGTTACAGGGTTCGACATATACCTGCATCCATTCAGCTCAGGGAAGCCAAAAAGCTGGTACTGAATATAATCGACAAACTTGTGGAGGAAGGCAGGGACGTTTCCCTTGAAGAGATGGATAACGAGATATTAAAGATGACGGCATGTAAAAGTGCGATCAAGGCGGGGCAGCCTCTGGACCGGGCTGGCATTGACGAGTTGTTCTGTCAGATGTACCGGGCTGAAAATCCCTTCTTTTGTGCCCACGGAAGACCTACCATGGTGAAGATGAGCCTGGGTGAACTAGAAAGAAGGTTCAAGCGGAAGGTTTGATCCAGAGTTTATTTCTTTTAGAATTTCCTGCGCTGGCCATGGCTCCAAAAGAAAAAATTCGGAAAAAGAAAAATCGCCATAGCCTGCTCGGAAATTAAAAGTTGATTACAATCAAAAAGCCAGCTCTTCTATCTGTCGGGTAATGATCCGGCAGGGATAGGAACTACTTTGATGTTTCAAGATGCATGGAATCTAGTGTGGAGGCTGTACTGATCATGAACCGACCCAACCATGCCTCTCTGGCCCACATTCTCCTTGGTCCATTTAACAAAAATAGTAACGAAGAGATAGGGCAGTTTGCCCTCTGGGTCAGCGCTCGGCCGACCTTACGTATAAGTGAAGGTCTTTTTGTTAATTTATCGTGAATGAGGCCGACGATTGCCTGGGGGCCGTCGGCCTCGAATATAATATTTAAAAGATTGGTGAAAACGAGCGTCAAACTTGGATTCCATACCACCCAAGTTCCTCTTTGCACGGCGAGCATCTTGACGAATCAAGATTCGTCTATCCCTGCCCGCAAGTGTGTGGTCAAGGAGAGGGCGGGTTTTTAGGATCCCTAAAACTTTTAATTTCCGAGCAGGCCAGGGCGAGTTTTCTTTTTCCGAATTTTTTCTTTTGGAGCCCTGGCCAGCACAGGAAATTCTAAAAGAAATAAACTCCAGCGTAGCCGTGCATCAAAAAGTTTTAGGAGGGAAATGTTTTTTATGGTAATATCAATATACTCCCCCGAAAATCTCCAAGCAAATAAAAAAGCTGGTGGTGGCATGAAAGCATTTAGGATTATTGGAAATTTCAAGATGGGTTCGCAGCAGGCGTCGTTCACGAAGGAAACTGTTGCGAGCAGCAGGGATGAAGCTATTGAGAGAATATTATCGGTGATCGGTTCGAAACACAGAGTTAAGCGCAAGACGATACAAATCGAATCTGTACGAGAATTGAAAACAGAAGAGATAGAACAGACGTATGTCCGGGAGATGTTGGAGGTAGAGGATGGAAAGTGATCCCCGTGCCGTAATGATAAAACAAAAGCTGCAAGAGTATTATTCGGTGATAGAGTCGCTGAAAAAGATGATGAACACGGTTCTCGAGGATCAGGAAGTCATAAGCAATGCCCACATCCAGCTAAAGCAGGCTGGACGTAGCCTTAACGCCATGGCCGGGAAAAAGGGAGAGAGCGTCGATATGATGGTCCCTATAGGTGGCTCGACCTTCATAATGGGCCGCATGGAAGTATCTCCCAAGGCACTTGTGAAGATAGGTCTCGACCTTTTAGTTGAAAAGGACATTCCGGATGCTATCCAAACACTTAAATGCCGCTCCGAAGACCTCGAAAGAGGTTTGAGCGATAATGAGAAGAGGCTCAAGGCGTTACAGGAGAAAGAGTGGCAAACCGTTGCACAGATCGAGGACCTCAAATCACTTCTGTCTACAACAGAACAGGGTTGATACGGATAGAGCGGGGTGGAACTAAATGTTCAATTCTTTGAAAAAGAAGCTCAAGGGTTTTCTCACCAAGGCTTCCAAGGATCTTGGCGAAGATAAGAAAAACGGTAAACCGCCGTCGATAAAGAAGAAGCCCAAGGGAGATTTGGATCCTTTTAAGAGAAAGATGAGGGTTAAGAGGAGGCGGGAAGAAGAAAAAGTGGAGGAAAGTAAATGGTCCCGTATGGAGAAGACAGATATTCTGAGCGGGGTTGAGGGTGGGTTCTCGGGGAAGAAGATCAACAAAAAAAAGCTTGATTCGGTGATCTGGGAGCTTGAGATCGCACTTTACGAAAGCGATGTGGCTACATCGGTGGTGGAGGAGATAAAGAACAAGCTGAAATCCGAAATAGAAGGTGTCAGGATCCGTCGGGGACTCTCTCTCGAAAAGGTGATAACCCGCGCACTCAAGAACGCTATCTCCAACGTCCTGGCCATTGACCCGTATGATTTCGATCGGGTGATCGCTGAGAGCAAGAGACCTATAATTATGATGTTCGTTGGTGTGAACGGGACGGGGAAGACAACGTCCATTGCCAAGATCGTACACCGGCTGCACAAAAACAATTACAGCTGTGTGGTTGCAGCGTGCGACACCTTCCGGGCGGGCGCCATCGAGCAGCTGCAAAAACACGCAGATAAATTGAACGTCAAACTGGTTAAGCAGGGGGCCGGGGCGGACCCTGCCGCCATAGCATTCGACGCCGTGGAACATGCCCGGGCGCGTAACAAGGATGTTGTACTCATCGACACTGCCGGCAGAATGCATTCCAATGCGAATCTTATGAGCGAGATGGCGAAGTTGAAACGGGTAGCCAAACCTGATGTCATCATATTCGTGGGTGATGCTCTCGCTGGAAACGACGCCGTGGAGCAGGCCATGAAATTCGAGGAATGCGTAGGCATCGATGCGGCCATTCTCTCAAAAATAGACGCCGATGCAAAGGGCGGAGCAGCACTCTCAATAGCTCACGCAGTGGGTAAACCCATTATGTTCGTGGGCGTTGGTCAGGAATACAAGGACCTGCAGGAATTCAATCCCCACTGGATGCTGAAGCGTCTTTTTAATTGATCAAATTCGGTATCTCACTTCAAAAGAGGATTACTCGCAATTTAAGTTAAAATAGCAAAAGGAGTGAACGAATGTCAACGAAATATGAAAGGGAACTCGTGGGTATATTGAGGGGAGATCCGAAAGTTGTCCGAAAGGCCTCAAGGTCCATGGATCTAATAACAAAAGGAAAATTCAACAAGATACTCAATGATCCCTTCCTGGTTCTTCGGGCCGCAGGTTCGTTGGGAGTGGACCTGGCCGCCCTCAGGGGAGACATTTCCTTTCCCATCGAGGTTAAATCTTCCATCAAGAAAAAGGTATATCTGAACAGCGATCAATTAAAAAAGCAGGCAGAGAAAATGATCGATGTCTGCCGGAGAACGGGAGTTATTCCACTGTACGCCTATCGCTACAAGAACGTCCGAGGCGACTCGTGGAGGATGTTCACGCTTCCCATTGAGGGATTGGTGGCTCGGAACAGGATATTGTATGGAACGATACCCACCGTTACCGTGTCTTCAGGGGGAAATTACGTGCTGGAATGGGAGAAGGGAATGCCTCTATCCGCTCTCATCGATTACCTTGACTATCGGGGGAAGGGAAAGCAAGCTTGATCCGCGGCTGGCTTGGTAGTTGTGAAAACGGGACAATATTATTGAAACCGTGACCAAATATTATATATCATCTAATTGATTATATGTTGTTCAATTATATTATACGAAAAAGCGGCAGGTAGTGATGAAATGAAATTACGATCAGATCGAAACGGCTCGCATAGAATAGCCATGATTTTTTTTCTGGCAGTTTTTCTTCTGGGAAGCTCCCTTGTATTATGGACCCCTGAAAATGAAGGTGAGGTGACATACCCAGAGGAATACACCCACCGACCCCTGCTCGAATGGTTCACAGGTCTTGGCTGCCCTCCATGTATAAACGGTGCACACCCTGCAATGGAGGATGTAATGGAGGAGCACGATAATATCAGTGGTGAACCTTTTCATATGGTCGTATTCCATAATAACCTGAGCGGGTCACAGAGGGACGATCTTACCACTGAAAAGAGTCTCGACAGGTTCGATTATTACAAGGACGACCTCACTGGAGAGGGTATCCCCAACATGATATTTGACGGGGGGTTCAACGAGCTGAATCCGCAGGATCCGGAAGCGATTTGGGAGGAGATCAATGCCGCGGGGGAGAGAAGTGTCAAGAAAGCCACACTGTGGGTGCGTTTCGAACTTAGGGGGGACCGCCTGAAATTCTACGTGAAAGCAAACAATATCGACAACTCACAGATCCAGGGCAGCCTCTATGTATTCATAATCGAAAACGACGTGTTAGCCTACAGCTCGGTGGCGGATGATAATATAACCAGCGAACTGGTTTTCAGAGATTACGGTATCGAGGGGAGAAGCATAGGTATCGATGTAGGGGGATGGTTCAATACAAGCGAGGAATGGATAATAGATCTCAATGCCACGGTTCCCATTAACCCGGAGAAACTCTCGGTGGTGGCCGCCATTTACGACCGTGCGGACCTTGCTTCCGCTAAACTACCGCCGAGTCTCGATCCCAGCAATCATTACAAGAAGCCCACGCCCCGATGCATCCAGTCAGCCACACCTGAATCCACGGAACACGATGGCGGCTTCCCCCTGGACCCCTCAATGATAACTTTCAATTCCATTTCTCACACGCCTTTAGAGCCGACACCGGACGACGAGGTAACCGTATCGGCCACTATTGTATCCACCTACCCATTGGTCTCCGCCACCCTGGATTACAGTGTGGGAGAAACAGATTATCCACTTTTCGAAATGACAAAATCCGGCGATAACTACACCGCCATGATCGGTCCTTTCAATGCGGGAGATAATGTGGTCTACAAACTCAGTGCGGAGGACGAAAAGGGAGTCGCTGTAGCCTCAAGTGATAAAACCTTCGAGGTGAAGGAAAAGCCCGCGGATGACGACGATGATGATGATGATGACGACAAC
>JASLWR010000067.1 GCA_030740765.1 Thermoplasmatota archaeon | reverse complement strand
CTCGTTGACAGACTTTGCTTAGAATTAACGGCACTACGCGCAAAACGCCAGCTCCTTTAGGGGCTGGTAGTTTACAAAAAATCATTATCTTATAAATCCTTAAAACGAAAACAATAATATATAACAGGCTGTGTTAACCTATTGTGTCATCTTTATCGTTACTGTCGCCCACGTACGGATGGTCAACATCACTTTTTGTATTCCAGAGGTAATTAAATGTTTGAAAACGCCGGAGTGAAGCGGGAATCCGTTTCCATATTTTCCATACGCTATCTCAAGTTCGTCTCCTTGACAATGGTCGGAATTGGCATTCTTATCGTAATCATGCTGCTGGGCGGCCAGGTAAAAGGCGAGCTGACAATAAGCACCGATGATGCGGCCCCAGGATGGGTGAACGAATCCAGCGTGCAGGTCTGCATGTTCAACATCACGGCTCACAATAATACACAGGGTGCTGGAAATGAGATTAACTGGGTCAATATCACTTTATTCAACGCATCCGATTTCGACCCCAATGACGATCTGGCCGCACTGGCCAACGATATTACTTCTGGTGTTTCGATATATCAGGAGAACAGTGTCAGCGCGGGTTTTCAGGCGGATGAGGATGTGAGGGCTGGAACGGTGGGTTCTTGGTTTGGGAACGGTACTTTCTGGAATGTCAACATCACATTTGGTCCTGGGGTGACCATCCCCGATAACAACCCCGCGACCCCCAATTTCTATATAATCATTCGTACATCGGCAGCAATCGGCAATGGCAGTCAATTCAACATGTCCATCAATACGTCTGCGATAAATTCCAGCTACGGAGAGGTACCTGCCAATGCTATCAGTTCTTCGGTGACTGAGGCCGACACAGTTGCTCCTGGAGTCCCCTCGAATATGCAATTCTCGGGGGACGCCAACGACATACCAGGGGACGGCTTTGGCCCTCAATCGAACTTCAATGACGATCTTTTAGTGGACCTCAGCTGGAATGCGGCATCGGACCCAGGGGGTTCGGGTATCTCACATTACAGGATCGGCACGGCATGGGGCCAGACCGGCGGGAATTACTCCGAGGACGACGATTACACCGTTAATAGCGATGGTAACTACACCCTTTACATATGTGCCGTGGACGAGATGGGCCATAATTCCACCGAGGTTGCCATGGTCAACTGGGTGATCTGCAACACCACGCTCCCCACCGGTACAATATCGGTAACCGAGTTGTCGGATCTCGATTTTCTCTATTACGACAGTGGTAACGATGAATTGTATTACACCGATCACGAGGGTGATTTCAATATTTCGGCACAGTTCTCGGGATGGCAAAGTTACGAGTACGGTGTCAGGTTCGACACCAGTTTCGGCGAAGGACCAAACAACGATCTCAATGCCCCGTATGACTCGGCAACCTACTCCATCGGCGCCGGTGACACGGATAGTTCTGTGACAGTGAAACTCATCGATATGGCCGGTAATGTGGGCTATGTGAACCTCACCTGCACGCGAGACACATGGGGGCCCAATATCACATCGCACACTGTATCGGAGAACAGCCATTTTATCTATTACAACGTGACCACCATCTACTACGGCGACGACATGCAGAATGCACAGTCCTTTACGATCTCCGGGAACGGCCAGGAGAACCTTTCCGGATTGTGGAAAATGGTATTTGCGAGCAATGCTCTGGGCAGTCCGGCTGATGACCCGACACCGGCTTCCTGGGCCGGTACTTATGACAGCGTGGGCTCGGCCGATAACGTTCAGGGCAACTTGACAATCACTTTGCATGATCGGGTGAACAACACCGGAACGTTCAATTATACTCTCGTGAGGGACACCACGGCGCCCCAGATCACGGACGGGGACTGGAATGAGACCTCGGGTTTTCTCTATGTGTTGCTCACCAACGATAACACGGACAATATTATCTATTACGGTAGCGGCATGGGCGCCGGATTTGTGGACGCCACCATCAGTTTTTCGTTCTCTGATAATTTTAACCTTTCCAACGTCACCTACTCGGTTGGCCCCGGAGTGGATCAGCAGACCGACCAGATAATCGAGAAATCCGACAACGCAACAGCGATCTATTCTTTTAACAATGGCGATAGTTTCAACGGTGCATTGACGGTGACAGTTACCGATCGATGTGGGAACCAGTTAGTTGACTCGTCCAGTTTCGTGATCACTCGCGATGTAACCGGACCCGCCATAGCTTCCTATACGGCCAATGAGAACAGTAATTTTCTGTTTGTATCCGGCACCACCATCTTTTACAGCAACCGAATGAGCGCTGAACAGGCATTCAACGTCACGGGTACTGCAACGGACGCAGGGGCGGGCCTATTGAACTGTACCTTTTCGTCCAATGCGCTTGGAAGTCCAAATAATGACGGTTCGCCCGCCACATGGCTGGGTAAATACGCCGGGGTAGGGAACGCCGACAGCTGGCAGGGAGTTATTACTATTACTTTTTACGACATGGTGAATAACAGCGCCAATTGTACGTTTAACGTGACTAGGGATACGGAACTACCAGGGGTGACGATAAGCAATATCGGTGAATCCAGTAAATATATTAATTATGATAATAGTGTATTATTTTATTCCAACAATCAAGCTATGGCTGAGTCGTTTACCATTAGAATAACCGATAGCGAAGCTGGTAGTGGGAGATTAAAAGCAGAGGGTGAAAATGAATTAGGTGATACTCCAACTGATAATGATTATGGTGGTATTTGGTGGGAGCTTCAATACACCATCAACCAAGGAGAGACATGTAACGGTGATTCCATAATTATTACAATATATGATAAAGTTGGAAACACAAATACAACAAATCTTTCCGTTACTATCGACAATCAAGCTCCTGTCCCATCACTTCTAACTATATCGGAATCATCCATTAACCTATATTTTGATAGTAATAATGCATTTCTATATTACTCAAATGATCAAGGAATGACTGATTCGTTCACAATTTTTATCACTGATGATGAATCAGGTTGTGGACGACAGAAAGCAGAAGGGGAAGCCGCTTTCAGTGAATCCCCAAGTGACAATTCCTATGATGGAAATGTTTGGCAAATTCAATACACGATATCTCAAAGTGAAACGTGTGATGGTACAATAACCATAACCGTCTACGACAATTGCGACAACAATGGCACGTACAATCTCACCGTCATTCTGGACAACACGTCACCCACCTTAACCGTCAGTACCGTGGTAACCACCGGGGATAACGTGTACTGGAACGGTTCCACACTGTTCTTCTCCAGCGATCAGGCCATGGCGGATACCTTCGAGATACGTACTACAGATAACGAGGCGGGTTCCGGGAGACAGAACGCATCCGGCGAGTCGGCATTCGGCGACACCCCCACCGATTCCGATTATACGAACGGCAATTACTGGTCCCTTACCTACACCATAAATGTAGACGAGAACAGCGATGGCTCCCTCACCATAAACGTGTCTGACAAGTGCGGGAACTGGAATACCACGACCCTTACCGTAACTCGTGACAACGCCAAACCGTCCCTTTCCAATTTTGCCCTTACGGAAACCCCCGATTTCGCAAGATGGGGTATGAAATGGTTCGATCCCGAGATCATCCAGAACGGCATTTTCCATTTCACTTGGACCAATTCTGACGCCGACTCCGGCCTCGGGACCGGTGAGATGAACTGGGATTCAAGTAACGACGGCGACGATAACCTTTCACAGAATACCGGAATCGGGGGTACGTACATCGCCTACGATGTTGGGGATGACAGTACCGGGAACATAACGGTGACCCTCTATATCTATGACCACGTGAACAACATGAATTCATCTAACATGACCTTCAACTTCGACGCTAATAACCCCGACAACCTAGCCATACCCAACATCAACGAACTTACGAACGGCAGCAACATCTATTACAACAGCGGTAGCAAGGACCTCTACTACAACAATTCGGCGGCAATCATGTTCCAGCTCGTGGTGACCTTCGACGATACCGGATCCGGGCGAAATCAGTCCCACGGGCCGAGCATTTTCGCAGACTCTCCTACCAACAATTCTTATCAATCCGGTCATTACCTCGACTATACCATAGAGGTCTCCTGGATCGATGCGGGGACCTTCAAGGTGACGGTGTACGACAATGTCGGCAGGAACTCAACGATACAGTTTGACCTTACCCTGGACACCACTTCACCCACAGTAACCGACACCAGTTTGTCTGAGGTACTTCATCCCGGGAACCTCTACTACAATTCCACCTCCAAAGTATTTTACTACAATAACAGCGTGAACGAGCCACAATTCGACATAAGGGTCCAGTGCAGCGATGCCACCGCCGGACTCTACCGGAGCGTGGGCGAGACCCGCTTCGGCGATTCTCCCACCGATAGCTCCTACAGTTCCCGCTATGATCTGAGCTATTCCATCGAGAAACAGAATGTATTCAACGGGACCATAAACGTCACTATATATGACCGGGTCAACAATTATGCGATAACCGTGGTGAACATAAGAAGAGATGTTTACGCACCGAAAACACCCACCAACATAAGATGTGATCCCGACGACCAGAAGACCTATTACAAGTATGACGACGATGCCACCGTGTTCCTGTACTGGACCCCCGTCATGGACGACCAGGGCGGAAGCGATATAAATATGTACTACGCACAGATAGATAATCCTAACCCCGTCAATGATTCCTTAGACAACCGTCATCATTCGGAGACAAAAGGCGAAGGAAATAATACGTTCTATTTGACCGTGGCCGATAACGTGGGTAACTACTGTCCCGTGGGCAGCGATTGGATCGTGGTGGATACCGGGGTTCCTACCATTGATGGGATAACCGTTTCCTCAGATGACACGTGGTACTATAGCACAGGAATACATGCCGCCAATGGCGGTGATGTCTGGTTCAACAGCAACGCTGGCGAGGGCGCGTTACAGACCATCACCATCACCTTTTCCTGGACCGAGCCCTACAAGGACAAGGTGAACGTAACAAGCGTTTTCGGGGGTCAGAAGTATGACGATTTCAACGGGGTGGACGGCTGGAATATCCCTTTCAAGGTGCTGCAGGGACAGGGAAGCGATCTATCTCTGGTGCTATGGGTCGTGGATAAGGCCAATAACACCGATACAGTGGTGATAAATTTCAAGGTGGACAACGACGACCCCGCGGCTCCCACAGGTGTGCAGTGCAGGCCCGACGGTCCCGGGGGTGTGGGAGAATATTCCAACGGCACTAGCATATGGGTGACCTGGGCCGATGCCCAGAACGACGGGGCCGGTTGCGGGTGGAAGGAGAACCGAATGGGTACTGATCCCGCGACAATGAACAACATCGTTCATGTATCCGGAGAAAGCGAGGTCGGTAACGAAGGACTTGCCACGTTCTATGTTTTTGCCGTGGACAATGTGGGCAATTACCTCCGGGTGAGCGATACAATAACCATCGATCTTACGAATCCGGTAATAAGTAGTTTGAAGGTATTTTCCAGTAAACGCTACTACTATAACGAATCCCTTGGACCCGGAGGCGGGGATGTCTGGTTCAATTCGCTTACCGGGATGGGTGCTGGCCAGAACCTTACCCTTTCTTTCCAATGGAACGAGGTAAATAAGGAAAATATATCGGGCTCTATCGCTTTCGGAAGCTCACCGGTAACAGCCGCCGCACCCTGGAATCTCAGCTATATAGTACCGATAAACGAAAATGATGTGGATGTTAAAGTGACCCTGTGGGATAAAGCGAACCGTTCGGTGTTCATAACCATCCATTTCAAGGTGGATAATCAGAACCCGGTGTCCTCGGGATTCGAGATTTGGGACAACACCTCAAGTTTTGTCTATTACGACCATGCTGACAATATTCTCTATTACAGCGGAAAGATGTCACAAGAGCAACCGATAAACTTTACCACTCTTGGAGTTTCTGATCTGCTCAGTAACGTAGCGAACGTGACCTTCCAGGCTGCCTTCGGCCAGTTGGAAGGCGTGATCGGAGCTGCTCCCTATACAATTTCGTACGGGATAAATTTCACCGATAACTTCGAGGGTCCGTTGACCATAACCGTGTATGACAATGTCGGTAATTATTTCAATCTTTCACTCAACGTTACCAGAGATACAGAGGTGCCTTACATAACAAAGGTTTTAGTAGGGGAGAACTCGAAATATCTCTATTATGATCTCGATGAAAATATTCTCTATTACAGCGACAAGATGTCAACGGGACAGGAATTTTACGTTCATTTCAACGGGTCGGGTGATAATGAAAGCGGTCTTTACGGCGTATATTGTCCCACTGAATTCAGTTTAATGGAGGACTTCTCGGCCGCACTGCCATATAACATATCGTATTTCGTCACCGCTCCGGATACCTTCAACGGGACCTTGACTTTCAACATGCACGATCTGGTGAACAACTCCTACGAGTGGAAATTCACCGTTGTAAGGGATGTGGAAGCCCCTGAAGCAACCTTTAGGGTCAACGAGAGTAGTTCATTTATCCATTACGGTCTCAACGATATCCTCTATTATGGAGACGATATGATCGGGCAGGAGAGTTTCGAAATTACCATACCCTTCTCCTTCGATAATCTCAGCGGGGTTGGCGGGGTGCTGTTCCCGAAGGCGTTCAACAGGTTGGTGAGCGATGATCCGGTCTTTCCATATTCTTGCGAATACGGCGTGAATTTCACATCGATGGAGACCGGAATCATCAATATCGAAATCTATGACCGGACCTATAACAAACTCATACTTTCTCTCGAAGTGATAAGGGACATCGAAGCACCCGCCGGAATGATTAATATAAGCGAATCGTCAGCATTTATGTTCTACGACGAGACCGGGGCTATATTCTATTACAGCGCCGGAATGAGCGCCGCGGAGTGGTTCAGGATAGCGATAGTATCGGCCAACGATAATGATAGTGGTCTATACCGGGCTATATTCCCCGGTATATTCAACTGGGATTCCCAAGAAACTGACGAGCAGTTGCCATACGAACTGACATATAATGTCGAGAATACCATGAACCTGACTGGCTGGGTGAACATATCCGTTGTGGATTACGTGGGTAACGCTCTCGTCCTCCCGGTCATGCTCATCCGGGACACGACCGCACCTACTTTCAGCAAGTTCGATTTCGACGAGTCATCCACGTTTTTACATTATGACGCTCCGACCCTTTATTACAACAATGAATTTTTCAAAAGGTCTGTGGATTTCACAGCATTTTTTACAAATATTTCCGATGATCTCAGCGGCTATTTGGAAGTTCGTTATCCCACCATTTTTTCCACAATGGAATCCTTCAGCTCCGCTTGGAATTACGCGTATTCACTGAATATCTCGGATGAAAATCCCGGTTTGGTTGAATTTATTCTGTACGACAGGGTGGGAAACGTCAGGTCGTTCATGTTGAATATAACCCTTGACGACGTCACCCCGAAGATGGGTTCATTCGTTTTCTTTGAGAAAAGTGAATACATTCACCCCGAGTACCGTGGAGCGAACAAGGTATGGCTCTGGTATGCCGATTTTGATTCCGCCCAGTGGTTCGAGCTCTCTATTAACAATATTACCGACGGCAGCAGCGGTATTTCCAGGATCGATGTCCCGGCTTTGTTCAAGTATGATTCATTCGTCGAAACTGAAATTTCCCATGACTTCGTTCATAACTTCTCAGTGGAGCCAGGTTCAACCTTCAATGAGAGCAGGGCTTTCTACATATTCGACAATGTAAACAATTCCATACAGGTTCTTATCACTGTGAAACGCGACAATACGATATCGGTTGACCCCGTATACGTCGAGATATTGGAAGAGAGTGATTACATACATTACGACCCTAAGAGTTTCACCTTGTACTACGGCAAGGGATTCAGTGAAGACCAGAATTTCACTGTTATCTTCAAATCCCGCTCGGTGGAAGAGATCGGAGCCGGGTTCGGTAAGGTCGAGTCCCCCGCCATATTTTCAGAGCTTCAAAGAGGAGCGAAGACTGTTCAGTACCTCATCTCCGGCAATAGTGATATGAACGGCGATTTCGATTTCAGGGTCTTCGATAACGTCAGCAACATGGCTGTATTCACAATCACCATCGATCAAGACCGGGAAAAACCCATTGGACAAATTACACTCAACGGCAAATCGAGTGAAAGGACGGCCAAAACGGAAAAATTCCACATCAACGTCGGGTTTGAACTGGTAAATGATGCCAAAAGCGGGATTCGAGAGTATTTTTTCAGTAACGATAACTCGACCTGGGTTTCTGTTTCTCACAAAGATGGATTTAAAAAATGGGATTTCCGGGGCAAGGGATTCGACAAGGAATCCGACAGCAAGCACACGGTGTATCTGAAAGTGGTAGACAACGTGAGCAATGTCTGGATAGAGCCCCTGTCCGTTCAGTATATTGCACCGGTGAAAGTGCCTCTCGCGGAGGCAATTCCTTTCGTATTCGGTGTACTGGGTTTCTTTGGGTGGTACGGTCTCATAATGGTTGGGATAATGATTGTTGGGATGTTTTTATTTGTGGGTAGGAAGAAGCGGAAGAGAGAGGAAATGGTGAAAAAGCCGGATGTGGCAGAACCCTTGGGCACTCTTCCCAAAGAAGAGATCGAGGAATCCCCAGAAATATCTATGGATTACACCCCGGTACAAGAATCACCATCTTTGGAATACCCGTGGAGTGCTGAAGAGGAAGAGAAAGAGGAGGTCTATTTCGACATGGCGGATGAACACGTTGGGGATGAAATGACCTTGTGGAAGGAGGGGGCTTCAATCATCGTGGAAGCGGACTTCGTGGAGGAGACCGGTGGAGATGAAGTTGCAGACGAAAGCTGGGGCGGAGAGATAGAGGAGGCTGACGATCAATCTGAAGATGTTGGAAGCTGGGGTGGAGTGATAGGGGAGGCTGACGATCATTCTATTGATGCAGGGAGTTGGAATGAAGTCGATACGGATGTGGGAGGACGGAAGGAAGAGGGTGATGGCTGGGATTCAGTCGAAACGATAGATGACGACCCAATGAAGGAAAGTGCTAGCTGGGCAGACGCGGGAACGGAAGAATCAGTGGTCGCTGGAACCGCTCAGCATGATGTGGAAACTGTTTTCGAGGCAAGGTCCCACGAAGGAGGGGGATGGGAAGCTGCGCAAAGCGCTGATGAAACCGAAACAGTTGAGGGAGAAGGTTGGGAAGTCGAGAGAGAGGTGGACAAGGGACCCGGGCGAGATTTTGATATTTCCGCACAAGAAGACAAGTCAGATGCGGGTATCGACAAAACCGTGGACGATATCATCGGGCTTCTTGGAGGTCAGGAGGAGGAAGAATCTATCGAATCGGCACTTTTGACACCATCCCTGTTGCGAATAAAGAGGCCGTCGCTGTGCGTTAACTGTAAGAAAATCATAAAAAAGGGTCTATCGGGGTTAAGGTGTCCGAATTGCTCGAAAGTGATGCATATGGAGTGCGGAAAGGGCATCGGGAAATGTCCCGAATGTGGGGCTGGATTCAAGTGAAGACACACTTATTATAAAAAGAAAAAGATCCGGCCAGAATATCCAACAACTGACCCGATCAAGCTTTGAAACCGGTTGGCATATATTTTTTACACGCGTCACAGTACCATCGGTCATACTGTGCAATATGGCGTATCTTACCGTTGCAGTCGGTACAAGCCGGATCCTTCTTAACCTCTGGTTGTGGTGCCGCCGCAGCTGGTGCGGCTTGTTTCTCGCCCGCTTTGAAACCCTTTGCCATGTATTTCTTACAAGCGTCACAGTACCATCGGTCGTACTGTGCAATATGTCGAATCTTTCCGCTGCAATCCGTACATACCGGTTCCGCGGCCGGGGTTGCTTGGGGTTTTTCTTCTACAGCGGGTGCCACCGCAGCAGGAGCTTCTTCTTTTTTCTCACCCGCTTTGAAATCCTTTGCCATATATTTTTTACATGCGTCGCAGTAATATCTGTCGTATTGAGCAATATGTCTGATCTTTCCGCCGCAATCGGGGCAAGCCGACTCTGCTGCTGCCTTTGGTTCGGCTTTAGGTTCTGCAGGTTTTGGCTCGGCGGCAGGCTTGGGTTCCTCCTTTTCCTCCTTCTTCTCACCCGGTTTGAAATCCTTTGCCATGTATTTCTTGCACGCGTCGCAGTACCAACGATCGTATTGAGCAACATGCCGAATTTTCCCGCTGCAATCCGTACATGCCGGCTCCGCCGCTGCCTTTGGTTCCGGTTCGGGTTCAGCCGCTTTTGGTTCCACTGGTGCGGCAGCAGGCTCTTCCTTCTTCTCACCCGGTTTGAAATCTTTTGCCATATATTTTTTACATGCATCGCAGTACCATCGATCGTATTGGGCAACATGCCTTATATTTCCACTACAGTCGGGACAGCTGGGCTCCACCGTCTTTTCCTCAACAGCCGGAGTGGGCTCGGGTTCTGCGGTTTTTGGCTCCTCTACTTTCGGTTCTTCCACTGCTCCACCCGGTTTGAAATCCTTTGCCAGATATTTCTTGCAGGCGTCACAGTACCACCTGTCATATTGTTCGATATGTCTTATAGAGGTGCTGCAGTCCGGGCAAACAGGCCCATCCGGAACCTCATCACCAGGTTCTTCCACTGCTTCTTCTTTGGCTGCCAGTTCAACACATTTCGCTATGGATTCCTTGCCCTTTTCATACTCTCCGCCCATAACATTAAGACAGGTAAGAAGCTCATATATTTCCAGGTCCGCTTCCCCTCTTTCTATTATCTGATTAATAAAAACGATGGATTCATCCAGTCTTTCTCTGTCAAGAGCCTGGCGACCCAGTTCAAGGAGTACCTCGATCTCCAATCGAAGATGCTGTTTGTCCGTGATCTCGAGTTTCTTTTTCTTCAGCTCGAGGAAATCCTTTTCCTCCGGAATGATCACCCCGTCTTCATAGGCAATCCTTAAAGCATTTTTATATTTCTTCAGATTCTTTTCAGTTGTTGCATTATCACCCGTTTCAGTCATAGTTACTCCTCCATATTCAACTCTCTATCCGCGGGGCCAAGAGATATGTCACCATCCCATTCTGGCCGGCTATGGTAAACTCCACCTTAATTGGATAGGCATTGCCCAAATGCATCCTTACGAGTTCACTCTTCTTTATGGATTTGATCATCTTTGAGAAATAATCAAGTGCAAACATGCTAGTTATCGGACTTTCGCACTCCAGTTCTTCAAGTTTTTCTTTCAGTAACTCCAGTTTTGCTGACCCGGTGTCCCCCGAATTCTCTAAGATAAATCTATTCTCGTCAACACTTATGCTTATGTAATCCGTGATATCCATGGATATCTTTATGGCTTGCCGTACCTCATGAGCCTGGACTGTAATGGTAGCGGGAAGTTTCAAGTCCGGCATCTTCGGCTCGGTAAGGTTTGCCGTATCGATCAGGATCATTTTTCGCTCGAGGTTCCCGAATGTGATCACCACTTCGTTCGTCTCGTTCGCGATCTTCAGTGTGATCTCGGTCCCCGCCTCCGCCAGGCTTAGCACCTTTGAAAATTTGTTCATGCTTAAGCCGACCTCCATTTCATCCGCTTCGTATTTCTCGAAAGCTTCTTTACCAAGCGTGAGGTCCACCATGGCAATATGAGCCGGATCAACGGTCCTTATCCTTATCCCTTCCGGGTTGAAAACCAACTTCACTTCCTCCACTACTGTCAGCACTACATCAACCAATTCTCTGAAGGTCTCGACCTTTCCTACAATATGAAGCATGGTAATTCACCCTTCCCATACCGGTTCAATATCCGATATAGCGGTAGGTTAATAATCTTTACCCATATATAATTTATGATGAGTGAGAAACTCCGGGAGAGGTAAAATCATAGAATGCAATTTTATCCGACCGTCATAAAACAATATCAATGGACCTCGCTCATTCCGATAAAACCGAGCCAACTTCGTAAAGACAGGTCAAGTATGTATATTGTCCATCCACGATCCTTGCAACGTTCTCAACCACGAGGTCTACACCGGATATGATGGTCTTTATTCGGTTTTGGAAATCCAGAGACGCTATGTCGCCTGAACTAAGCTCGCCGTCCGGAAGAGTGTCGGGATCATACAGGTGAATGTAAACTGAAAAAAGGGCGGTACTGGTCTCGGATCGATGTATAACCGTTACGCTCCCGTTTGTGAACTCGAGAGAATAATCCCGATCGTTCAATCGGCGCGGCAGGTGCAGCCCCCTCGCCCCCGGGTCAGGGCTATAGGTGATGTTATGTCTGATACCTCCCTGGAACATTGCGGCCTGGTTAACCCTCCCGGCGACCTGGTCAGCAATATCCTGCATATTTGTGTCCGCGATCTGATTATCTCTCGCTAGTTCCGAAAAGAAGAACAGTGATATGATTACCAACGTCACTGCCGCTATGGACATCACCATCTTGGATATGGCCCAATCAAGCATATTCATCATTCCTTACTGTAGATTCAGCAGAATCGATCCCTCCTGGCTCCCAATTCATTCCGGTGTACCCGACATCGAATCAGAGATTCGATTAGGGTTAATAGAAACTCTGTTTCTATGTCACCTAACGGCATACCTGAGCCTTCGATTTCCTCTGGAAATTTACAGGCTGCGATTCTGCGAACATTGTCAAGCTTCGAACCTCGATTTTTTATCGAGCTTCTAACCATTGGCAATATACTCGGCCCTTATAAAGAACGTGTCGATCCGGGGATCGAAAACTTTGGTCAGCATTATTCTAGACTTCCCCGGGCCGAAACGCAACCCCCCGGCTCCGGTCTCGTTGCTTACCGGCACGGACCTTACCGAGTACTTCACAAATTCCAATACTTCATCGCCGCCTTTCATCCTGTAATAGGTTGCATTCGAAAAAGGGTTGATCCTGAATTGGCCGGTCTGGCCAATCTGGACTACTAGACTATCGCCAAGTCTCATATAGTCCAAACTCTTGGGAAGATCCACTTCAAGCACCAGGGACGCGTTCTCTCCTTGTGAATAAACCTGTACTATTGCGTTCCTTATACGTGTCATCTCCCGTTCGGTCTGGTTGTAATCCTGTGCTAAGGTATATTTTTCCAGCCCAGAAAGTATCAGCGGTATAGTGATCAAGAGCACCATCGCTATTATCAGTATCTTGAAGGGGAACTCTATGACTCCAGCTCGGTCCCGGGAAATATTTTGCCCGGAAACCGGATATTCTCTCTTTCGGGGCATTTGAATTACCGTCACTCAAAAATCCCCTTTTGCTTAATTAAATCTTTCTCCTTTTGTGGTTTCACTGCAAAATTATTTAAAAGGCAAAACCGAAATACGGATGCCCCCCGGGAAGAGGTGTTCCAGGCCTTTTTCATAGTGATAATAAACGAAATGAATATTCGAATCATAATAACCTTTAATATTCAATATCCATACACTCGAACAGGTGTTTCAGGCATGTACCTAAAAGAAGTATATATGAAGAATTTTAAATCTTTCGGTAAACAGACCATAGTGGTGAAACTCTCTCAAGGGTTAACTGTTGTCAGCGGTCCCAATGGAAGTGGGAAGTCCAATATTTCAGATGCCCTTTTGTTCGTGGTGGGGGGCCAGAGAACGAAGAAGTTGAGGGCCGATAACTACGCGGGATTGATATTCGACGGCGGAAAAAAAGGAAAGGGCGCCAAGAGCGCCGAGGTCAAACTTATATTCTCCAACGATGACCGCAAGATCAATGTCGATTCAGATTTGGTGGAGTTTACCAAGAAGATCAAACAGAAGGGAAAGGGCCCTGCCGATGTCAAAACCTATTACTACATAAACGGACGCTCGTCATCTCGCGGGGAATTCCACAATATCTTTTCTGTGGCGAGACTGTCCTCCGATGGATATAACGTGGTGCAACAGGGAACGGTAAATGACATTGCGGATAGCACTCCAAAACAGCGCCGGGGTATTCTGGACGATATGGCGGGGATCACCAGTCTAGATGAGGCACTCAATAAGAGTAACAAACGGAAAGAAAAGGTCAAGAAGCATCTCGATGAACTGGATGCCGTGGTTGGCGAGATCGATCGTCATTTGCGCCAGTTGAAGAGAGAGAGGAATGGAGCTTTGAGATATAGAAAGTTCGAAGAGGAGCTGGCTAAAGCGAAAGCAACACTGGCCTTTGCCAGGAAGCAGGCTCTGGAAGCCTCCATCGAGAACATACACGGACTGATAAAGGGGTACAAGGAGGAGATACGATCATCGAGGCAGGAGATCGAGAAGCTAGCTGAAAGGAAGAAAGAGTTAGGCCTCGGCATCGTCGACCTGGCAAGAAAAATGGACGAGATGGGTGACGAAGAGAGTAAAAAACTGATTCGCGAGATCCAGGACTACCAGTTGAATCTGTTGAAGGCAAAGGATCGAAAGGAGAACGCGAAAGAAACCCGGGCAGAACTGGAGGTCCAGCTCGAGCAGTATACGGCGGATATCGCGCAGGGTGAGAAGGAATTTTCGAAATTGATTAGTGAGCGAGATAAACTGACCAAGCGTTTGAACCGCGACAAGTTACGGTTCGAAAAGGCGGATGGCGAGTTCAAGGAACTTTCCGATAGTATGAAGGATTCTTCAAACAAGTTTCTGAAACTGCAGGACGAACTGATAAAATTGAAAAAAGAGCTGGAAACTACTGTGAGCGAACGACATTCACTTGCCATGGAGGATGAGGCACTTAACGCCAGGATAACTCGCCATCTGGGTGAGCTTGGCGACGAGGAAGACACCATAAACAACCTCATGATGGAGGTCCGGGATATTAAGTGGAGGCTGGACGAGAAAGCCAAGCTACGTCTGGTCTCGGAAAAGAAGAGAAAAAAGCTATCGAAACGCCAATCCAAAGCAAGGGCCGAGATAGTCGCTCTCAGGGATAGTGGAGAGGCCATCGAGAAAGTTGTCTCCCGCCTCAACCAGGAGTATCAGAGGCTCAGAGTAAAGAGAAGCGCCGCCGACGAGATGGGATACGGGCGGGCGGTGAAGATGGTACTAAAGGCTGGAGAGAACAATAAACTACCGGGAATCCACGGCACAATCGCTCAGCTTGCCCGGGTTGACGAGGAGTACGAGCTAGCCCTTTCCACCGCCGCCGGTGGAGGAATGCAGGGGATAGTAACAAAGAATGATGCCAGCGCTTCCGCAGCTATCGAGTTCCTGAAGAAACGGAATTATGGACGGGCAACGTTCCTTCCCCTTAACAAGATGACGGGAGGAAGAGCCGGGGGAAAGGCGCTTATGGTGGCGGACAAGCCTGGAGTGATAGGCTTTGCCATGGACCTGGTAGAGTATGATGAGAGATACAGAAATGCATTTTGGTATGTATTCGGCGACACCCTCGTGGTCAAGGACCTGGAGGCAGCGAGGCAGTACATGGGCGGCGTGAGGCTGGTGACCCTTGACGGCCAGCTCATCGAGAGAAGGGGCGCCATGACAGGCGGCTCCCGCCTGGCGAAATTGATAAAGTTCGGCAAAAAGGACGATGCCCGGTACGGGGAGGTGCGGAAAGAACTGGATGATGCGGCGACCAGGCAGGAAGAGATCACCGGGAAGATAAAGGAACAGGTGGAGAATTTCACGACTATCGGTGATGAGATATCCCGTATCACAATGGATATGAGCCGGGTAGACGGTGATATGTCGGCCCTTGAGGTCAACTTGAGGGAATACAGCAACAGGCTGGAGCGGATGACCAAGGAAAAGACGGGTGTTACCGATAACATTTCCGGTCTCAGAGACGAACAGACGGTCCTCGGGGAGAAGATGAAAAAGAAGGACGAGCTGATCCGTTCCAGGGAAAAGACCATATCGAAAAAAGAGAACTATGCCCTGAAGGTTGTGCCTGCAAAGCTCAAAGCAAAGATGGAGAAGCTGAAGGAGGATCGTGAAAAACTTCTCGAAAGCAACCGTGGCATCGAGGCAAGGCTAGAGGGATTGACCACAAAGATCGAAATCTATGAAGAGCGGCTGGGCGAGATGAAGGAAACGAAACAGGCCACCGTTGAGAACATGGTAAAGCAGGAAGAGGCCTCCACAGAGGCGGATGAGGAGATAACGCGATTATCGAAGGAAGTGGAGATGAGGCGGAGTGTCTCGGACAAGCTCGATGAGAAAATACGTGAGATAAAGCAGAAGATAGACCGGAAGAACGAGGAGCAGCGCGAGGTGGATCGGAAACGGAACGAACTAACGGTGCATATAGAGGGAAGGAATTCTTATATTATTGGTCAGAACGCCGCATTATCCGATCACAGTGAGAAACTGGGAGAGATCATGGTCAAGATATCCCGGTACGATTCAGAGATTGAGGGGCCTTATCCATCGCAGGACGAGCTGAAATATACTATTATGGATTCCAAGAAAAAGATGGGACGGCTTGAACCGGTGAACATGGTGGCCCTGGAGATATATGACCGTGAGAAAAAGAGAAAGGACGATATAACGGAGAAATACGATAAACTGGTGGCTGAGGAAAAATCCCTGACCAGAATGGTGGTGGACGTAAAGAAGAAGAAAAAGGAAAAACTCATGGAAGTGTTCGAGAACATCGATCTGAACTTCAAGGAGATATATCCCAAGATATGCCGGAACGGCGAGGGGTATCTCCACCTGGAGAACAAGGATGAGCCCTTCGAAGGAGGCCTAATTATCAGGGCAAGGCCACCGGGAAAGAAGATGAGGGACATTCGATACCTTTCCGGGGGCGAGAAATCCCAGGTGGCCATAGCCTTCATTCTGGCGTTGCAGAGATACGATCCTTCTCCGTTCTACGTTCTCGACGAGGTGGACCAGAACCTCGATATGGTGAACTCCGAGGTCATAGCGAAGATGATTAAGAAGAATTCTGCCTCGGCACAGTTCATAATGATATCACTGCACAAGATAATAATGAACTTTGCGGACCACCTTTACGCGTGTTACATAAAGGACGGGATCTCGAGGATGGTGGCCATACAGAACATACAGGACATTCCGTCGTACGATGAGGACGAGAAGGATAATGAAGATATCTCGGGCAAGATCGAGGATGAAAAGGCGCTGGTGAAGGTAGAGAAGGGTGAGGGAGAAGGGACCGATAAAGAGTGATCTCTGGAAACGGTAGGGCGGCTTGAAGCTACGCGAGTGAGCGGTTCGGGTCAAATCCGGAGCCTAATATTTTTTTAAAGTACGATTTTTCAATCGAGTCGGAAATATTTGTATCGAAAAATAGAATTACCATTTTGTGTATGACAATATTGTTTGATTAATATGATGCCGCATCGAACAAAAACGGTCATGATTATTTTCCTTTTGCTTTTTACTTAAAAATAGCCACAAGAACGCCAGTGCCTTTAGGCTCTGGATGAATTGTGGCGCCGAAGATTTAAACCG
>JASLWR010000066.1:13818-17728 GCA_030740765.1 Thermoplasmatota archaeon | reverse complement strand
GGAATAGATGAAAATTTCTATCGGCGCCAGAAGGACATAATCGACAAGTTCGTTGATCTAGGGGTGATTCCTACGTTAAGCTGCACGCCCTATCTCAATGGATTGACGGCAAAAAAGGGAGATATGCTTGCCTGGGCCGAATCGTCCGCGGTGAGTTTTGCCAATTCGTACATAGGAGCACGAACGAACCGGGAAAGCGGTTTGTCGGCACTCTCGGCAGCCATGCTGGGTACCACGCCCTATTACGGACTGCTGAAAAAGGAAAACCGGATACCCACCCTTACGGTGGAACTTGAAGACGGGTTTGAGATCAGCGGAGACCTTCATTATATAATGGGACTCATCATCGGGGGTGAAAATCCAAGCGCCATACCCTACATACGGGGAATAAGACCGGAGAACGCTGATAGGTACAAGGGGCTGGGGGCAGCCATGGCCGCTTCGGGCAATATTTCTCTCTATCACGTCGAGGGTGAGACACCTGAGTGGGAATGGGCAAAAAGGGCGATTACGGTAAAAAATGAAATTGAACTGCCGGTTCTAGAGATCACTGCTGAACAGATGGAGAGAACCCTGAAGCGTGTCCGACCGAAAGCACTCCCGACGGTAATGGCAGTTGGATGCCCGCACGCGTCCATAGACGAGATAATCCGGATCGACCATTTAATGAGCGCTCCTGCGAAGGACGTTCAATTCTGGATATTCACGTCGAGGCAAACAAAGGGACTGGCGGCGAGAATGGGATTGGTAGATTCATTAACGAAAAAGAACGTTGAGATATTCGCGGATACCTGTATCGTGGTGAGCCCTCTCAATAATATGAATATCGAGTTTATTGCAACCAACTCGGCCAAGGCCATGCATTATCTACCCAAATTGGGGAACATAGATGCCGTGTTCATGCCGCTAGAAGAAATGATCCGGGTAGCAATGGAGGGGTCCTTGTGAGCGGGAATAATGGAGATATTGAATCGGATCGTGAGGAAGCTCAGGTCTCCGGGATTATTGCTTTCAAAGGCAGCGGCCTGAAGGGCCTTGACGAGCCGGTGGTGGAAGGGGAAGTAATTCTCAACAGGCAGCCGGTCTCGTTCTTGGGAGATTTCGATGTGGAAACTGGGCAGTCCACCAATCCCGATCATGATATTGTGGAAAGAAGTATCGCAAATAAGATTTTTGTTTTTCCTTCCGGAGTCGGCTCAACAGTTGGAAGTTATACTCTTATTAATATGAGTATGAACGGTGCGGGTCCGAAGGCGATCCTGGTCAATCATTCGGATCCGATAATTCTGCTGGGATGCTGTGTTGCAAATATACCCCATATTCACCGGTTTCAGGATGATATTATTGAAATGCTTGAGGACGGGATGAAGGTGAGGGTAGACAGTGAGAGAGGGATTGTTGGGATTATTGATTAGTCAAGAATATTTCCAAAACTATTGTAATGCGATCTCATGGGATTAAACTTTGAAACGTGCTGCAAACCTCAAAAAGAAGAGTATGTTTGTGGTGAGAGGATGTTAGTAAATCTTTTTCTTCAAACTACGACATTTTCTGATAGAAAGATAAATATGGGATAGATTTTTATTATGTGAACGGACTAGTAATTATCTAACGGAGATTAGATCCATTGAATCATCTATTCTCAGAACCTCTATTTTGTCAGTGAAAAAGGTAGAAGGGAAAAGAAATGATGCGTGTACGAATCTTACGTGGAACAGGAAACGGCCCTTGCAAGATCAATGCAATTGCTGCCGTTCTTCTTTTTATTTTCCTCATATATCAATCCCTGGCAATCACTCAAATCGACACCGTTGAGCTGGAGTCCCGCTCTTTTGAAAAACATCTATCCGAGACCACTCGCTACAGCAAGACATTCACGGAGAATTTCGCCGATCTCGAAGGAATAGACACTGCAAACACTTCGTGTTTCGTAAATACTGCAGAAGGCAGGGCATACCTCTGGGCCAGTACCCCTATAATTCCTCCAACCGATCTCGGTACGAAACCAATCAACACACGTTCTCACGGAGGGGGATTCAGCCCCAAGTACAACGAATACTGGTATCCCCAATGGTCAGGGACCACCATCTACCGATACGATATCAACCGCAACTATCTCGGATCTTTCGGCTCGGGCCAGCACCAGATGATGCAGATATGGGGCGATACGGACGGAACCTATTACACTGCCAATTGGGGTTATGACAGGATATATAAATGGTCCGACAGGGGTAGTTCACAGCAATGGTCTTATCACATGGGCGGTACCACGGGTGGCGTATGTTGTGACGAACAATACGTCTATGCCATTCGACACGGCGATAGCAAGGTACAAGTACTCAACAAGGCCAATGGGAATCATATAAGGAACATAAATCTACCCAGTCATACAAACATACAGGGCGGAATGGCCTACGCAAACGGGATAATCTACCTTGGGGGAGATCACGGATGGGGAGGAGGTTCTAATTCCTATAGAGTAGTGAACATGATCAAGGCCACCGACGGAACATATCTTGGAAGCTTTCAGGTAGGGAATAACATTTACAGCGCAGCCTTTAACGGGGAAGAATACTGGATATCGCCCAACAGCGGAACCGTATGGTGCTATAAAATATGTGAGGGGGACGGCTATGCAGGCAGCTCCGATAACGCGCCCGTGGATGAATCCCACATACAGTCCAAGCTTATCAACAACCCAACCGTTACTATCGGGGCGGTCAAGCTGACGGTTACCGACCACCAACCACCCGGAACCGGTATCATCTACAGGTTGACGCTTGACGGAGAACACTGGGAAGAGGTTCAAAATGATGAAAATCACGCCTTCGAGCACCCTGGCTCCATGATGCAGTGGAACGCTACATTCAAGACAAACGACAAGTCAGTCAAACCTTACATTGACAACATTGTGATCGAATACGACCTTACCAGTCCCCCTGAACCTTATTCACCCAATGAAGGCGAATGGTTGTCGGACCCTACCCCTACATTAAAGTGGAACTATACCGACCCTGACGATTCGGATGAACAAAACGCTCTCCTGATAGAGATGTACTACGATAAGGATATGGCTGAAATGGTTTATTCAACAGGATGGGTTGACTCGTCGCTCAGTCAATTCGCTCCCAGCGATGCATTGGATGACGGTATCTATTATTGGAGGGTTCAGACCAAGGACAGTTATCTGGGAAAGAGCAATTTTTCCGTGTTGCGAAGATTAATGATCGATGAGACAGAACCCGAAGGTAATCTCACTATTGAAAAAGGAGCCTTCTCGGTCAATGAACGGGAGGTCGAGCTTTACATAGAGGCATGGGACGATGGTTCCGGAGTAGCGGAGATGCAGATATCCAACGATCTAGGGATTGTCGGTCCATGGATCGCCTTTCAGGAACGTGAGAATATCGAACTCAATCCAACCGACGGTGAAAAGACCATTCGAATAAGTCTGCGGGACCATGCCGGCCTCACCTCAGCCATCATTGAGGACTCCGTGTATCTAGACCTCAAGGGACCGGGGGAGATCACGGTTTCTTCCTCTACACATTCCGACAGGGACGAGTACTATGGTTCGCAGGAACCGGTATTTGAATGGGAGCCGCCTGAAGAGATATCCGGTATAAAGGGTTACTCCTACACCGTGGATCAGTTACCTACGACCATACCCAATACCATGATATACGAAAAGGATCCTGAAATGGCGGGCACGGACCCGGGAGAGTTCTCCGGTCTTTCAAACGGGATATGGTTTTTCCATATAGCAGCTTGCGATATCTTCGACCAGTGGTCCGGGGTAACCCACTTCAAGTTCAATATCGATGCAATCAGGCCTGGTTTTTCTTCGTTTTACCCGGATGAAGCAAGATGGCATAATACCACTTACGTGGATATCAGCTGTATGATCGAG
>JASLWR010000066.1:0-13808 GCA_030740765.1 Thermoplasmatota archaeon | reverse complement strand
GGACAAGGGTGGTTCGGGATTGGATACTAGCTTGATCCAGTTTTCGTACAAAACCCCTGAAAATCCCAACTATTCATCCTGGTCTACCGGGGGCATCCATATAGAAGTCCTCAATAAGAACGGGAACGATATGCCTACAAGGGTGAGGGCATTCACAGGTCTGATCCTGCCCGAAGGAATAAATACTATCAAATGGGGTGCCACGGACAGGGCCGGAAACGGGCCGGTTATATCGGCAGAATCGATGTTGCGGGTGGATACCACGGAGCCGATCCTCGAGGACCCGCTTCCAAAGAAGGACAAGGTTTTCCAGAATACCATCATAACCTGCGGAATTACCATAGATGACGGTCTTGGAAGCGGGATGGATCCCCTAACCGTGCAATACAGCATATCGACTGATGGGGACGACGAAGATTATTTCGTCGAGTGGAACTCCGTCATCATCGACACGGGGGACATGGATGGAAATATCCGGATCGACATCTCTTTCCAACCCGGTAATGAGAACTATATTAAATGGCGGGCCAAGGACCTTGCAGGTAACGGATTCGCATATTCTGAGACACATAATATCAGGGTGAATTCCCCGCCGGTCCCGAAGATCGCCTCGCCGCTGGCAAGTGACGAGATAAAATCAGGAAAGACCTTTTCTCTCAGTGGAAAAGGAACAAAAGACATAAACGGAGACTCATTAACTTATTATTGGGTGATAACCGACAAGAAAACCAACACCCTGGTCCATTCGGTTTCGGGATTGGAGAAGGAAGTCAGTTTAGACGGGGGAAGCTATAATATACGTCTTTACGTAGACGACGGAAACAAGAATGTTAGCGTGGAAGAAGACATCCTGGTCATGAATACCGATGGAGAGGATTCGGGGGAACCCCGTGGGAGCGCTGCTGCTTTCTTCACGAATTGGTGGTGGCTTATATTGACACTATTTATTTTGGTACAGATAGTGGTGATGGTAGTAATGGCAAAGAAATACCGAGGGAAACGTGACGATGATTTTCCCACGCCGATCCCATCGGGTGAACCTATGTCAGCACATGGCGGTTCAACATGGGCGAAACAACACCCATATTCGGATGGGTCCATTTATCCAGGAATGGACCAGAGATACGGTCCCGCGAACCAAGTCAATCAATATCCGCAACTTGCCGGTAATACGACCGGAGCCCAATCGGGTCAATTGAGTCTGCCTCCGGGACCTACTCCTTCGGCCAACGGGCCTCCGCAATGGGGAAATACCCGGCAGGGCCAATCTCCACAAGGATTCACGCAACAACCTGCAGGTCCGTCATTCCCAAATACAATGGACCCTAGGTTTGGGCAGTATCAACATGATCCGAGATCGACTCAACCCGGTGGACCGAAATACTCTCTTCCATCTTTCCCCACTGAACAGGGAACACAGCGCTTTGACCGGTTGGCACTGCCACCTGCGAACCCTGATAACGTGCCGGCAAGACCCACGACAGCGCCCCAAACCACGGTTATTTCCGTCGGGATGAACCAGGCCGTACCCCTAGCCACTCCAACCTCCCCGATGCAAACTTACTCTCCCGCCGCGTCAATCCCAGCAAGCCCGGCTCCAAGGATAGTTGACGCAGAATATTCGGAACCGGTAATGCCGGAAGTCCAACACCCGAACGCCCACATAGGGCCCCTTGCTCAGCAGGCCGGAGGCGGAGGTGATCTGGACGGCATATTCAGGGGTGAAACGCAAACCGTCGATAGTGGGCAGGTGCAAGGTCCACCGGGATTCCCACAAATACAACCGAAAATGCCGGAAGGGCAACCACTCTCCCCGAAGATAGTGGAACCTAATGTCGTGGCACCTCAACCCATGCAGAATACATATCCACCCCAAGCACAGCAACCGTCCCCCTTATCGATTCAATGCCATGCCTGCGGTGCCACCAACCCTGTCACAACAACCGAGCGTCCCACGATAATCGTTTGCTCCAATTGCGGGCAACAGGGAATGATAGGCTAGTTTGAGAGACCCCATATTCACCGTTTTCGAGAAATTATTATAGAATTACTTGAAGATGTGATGAAGTTGCCCATGGGTTGCGAGAAGGGTGTGTGAAGATGATCGGATCGTGCGGATTGGTCTTTCGGATGATGGATTTCTGGTATTATATATTTAGATAATTTCATTCATCAACGATTTGAAATATATATGAATCATCGGGGTAAATTTTATGTAAAATTGGTGTTACAATTGTACCCAGAACATCAAGAATTGCGAACACTCCCAAAAGTCTAAAAAAAAACTCTTCCATGTCAAACTCTACTTTTATTAGGATAATCAACATAAAATCTAGTATTGAGATACATATAATTGTTCCGATTAAAGAATAATTTACCAGTGGCTTATTTGATTTAATTAGTAATAAAAGGCAAATATGTGCGATACCAAATGCTAGAATTAAGAAAATTACTAATATCTTCCACCCCTCCCCGCCGTCTACTCCTTCCCAAATAAACATTAGAGTGTATAATAAACCTAATCCAGAAATAATGATCCCCACAATAGCAAAAGGTTGAAAACGTTTCTTTTCATAAATTACAGCGCAACATAATCCTGTGAGACTATATGCTCCAATTGTTAATGTAGTTAATAATAACCTAACTTCTACCTCTCGAAATTCACCTAATAGAAAGATGAATATTCCTATTAATGCACTGAGAATTAAGGATATAATAAAGCTAATTAAAAGCTTTTTTTTTATATTGTTATTGGAATTCATTATTCCTATAAGATTTTTGATTATATATAATTATATTCTTAAAATAAAACAATTATTTAACTTCAATATCGATAATTTCTTCCTCATTGCTTATGAACATAGATTTTACTTTCAGCGTTACGGTATAGAGTGATTCTGATATTCGCATAACGACTTGCGGGTTCTCGAAGTTCCCGACCGAAGAGAGGGAATTTGGACGGAGCACGAATGAAAATATCGTGCGGAGTCGAGAACTCGTTAGTTATGCGAGGACGTCCCGAGCATCGGGGGCGGGCGGAGTCCGACCACGAGCGCAGAGTCGGATTTGACCGATTATTTTAGGTATCCCCTAGTTATCTACTACATGGTTGATATGTGCGTATATCAACCAGTATGTGAATCCCATCAATAACAATGAGCGAAGCGACAAAGAATTGTCTATCTTTTTATGTGCTTTTCGTGAATTTTCAAGTCCCCTAACCCCAATATGCTCTCTGCAAATTATATAGAAGAGCATCCCCACTTTGGATATCAATATAAACAGTATATATGTCAGATTCCCACTGTTCAACGCGGATATCTAATTCAAGTTGATAACAAATATGGTTTTGATATATTCCGATCCCTTCAAATCTGAAGTTTTCAGTTCTATTTGTAATTTGTTGCGATATATTATTTGCTTCTTCAATTGAAAAATATGGACGTATCTTCGAAAAATTAACTATCATTGGATTAAAAGAAGCGTATACAAAATCACCATTGTCAGCATAATGTGAATAGCTTATTCCGTAATCATAGATTCCGCAGGATTCATTATCATTAAGTTGAAATTTCGGTCCATAAGTATGAGAATATGTTGATTGACCAGCCGATTCGCGAGGAAAGCATTTTACAATGTAATTAGAGGTATTTATATCAAACTTTTTTACAAAGTTAATTGAAAGATTATCAAGAGTATGATTGTCCATTAAATCTTCATCACAATCTCTCGAATTTGAATATCTAGATACTTGAGCATAATTAAGACTCCCAGAAATATATTTTAGAGTTATCTTGAAACCGTCCTGGCTATAATAATGATAATCAAATATTTGATCTTTAGAGCTGGTATCATTGCTTACAATAGTTAAGTTGAATGTATCTGCAAGACGGTTTGCGACTACAGAGTAATTTTCTAGTAAAAATCGATGGTATTCTATGTTATTAACGTAAGGGCCGGAGGAAGTTTTAACATATGGATATAATGATGTTTTATTATTCCCAGTCTGGTTAGTGTCAGTCTGGTTAGTGTCAGTCTGGTTAGTGTCAGTCTGGTTAGTGTCAGTCTGGTTAGTGTCAGTCTGGTTAGTATCAGTCGGATGATTATCGTTCTCGTTCGTATCGTCTTGATTATTATCTTCTTCAATACCCTCTAGACATCCCGATATAATCACTGAACAGACGATAATTACGAAAGATATTATTGAAAAACGATCCTTTTTATCTCCCATATCGCTCATCTCTCTGTATCATTACGTATCAAGATGTTTAATAACTTTTTGGAACAACCATCGAAACATTGATAGATATTTTTTATAAAGATAGACAATTTTACCTTTCTTAGAGATATAATCTTATTTTACTAAAATATGAAGGACAAATCCGATTTCGCCATAACTCGATTATATCGGAAAAAAGAGGGGTTCGTCCCCAAATTGCTGGTATTTTTATTTTATTAGCACATTTCTCAAATATATCGTGAATTCTCCATAAACTCTTCATCTACTTGATAGACAGCACTTGGTCTCTGCGAGGTAGCATCTTCACAACGGTCCACGGTAAATATGCACGGGGGGTGGTTGCTCTGCATATGGCCGGAGGCGTATTGAGCTCCCCTGGTTCTTCAAGAATGAAAGTCCGAAGATATTGCATTTCGTGCCCAGCTTCCTTGCATATCTCCGGTTTGTGGGTACGATTTTTACGGGGGCGATCCCGGCCAATAAGCATCATCAAGGTGTTCATATAGCATGACTACCTGTTGATGATGGGAGATGCGTATTAACCATAAGATATAAATGGGTGAATAATAATATCCAATTAGTTTAATTGAGCGATTCGGAACTTTGAGGTGACAAAATATGACAACAGGAAATTGCCCGAAATGCGGTATGAGAGACACCCTTTTCAAATGCGACAACTGCGGGGATACGCGCTGTCATTCTTCCACCAGCTCAGGTGGTAAAAAAGGCTGTAGCGTTCAGGGTCAAGGCGCTAATGCCGGACACACGTGTAAAGTATGCCGTAAGGGTAAATATAGAAATTTATAATGCAAGTAGAACGTAAATGTTGCGGCCGATTAAAATTTTGGTGCCTGAGCTCACCGAATAAACATCGACTAGAACTGATCGAGAAATATTTGAGAGGATTTCTTAATAATCATTCTTCAGGCAAAGAAACCTCAACGAGGTCGTCCTCTGGGAATTTTACTGCTTTCACCCGAATTCTCCGGGGTGGCTTCTGGATCCCCCGGGCCCATATCTTCTCATTCACGGAACGGTCAAGCCAGACCTTATCCACTTCCGCATCCATGTGACGGGCAATAAACTTCCTTATGAAACGTATCGCGCATGGAGCCCTTTTCGTACGGGGCTTATCGTAAACCTTTCTCAATGGAATCTGGTAAATTCTTTCCATGGGATCTTCTGCCATTTAAACACCTCAAATTCTTTAACGTAAAAATCTACTTCTTCATCCGTCCGCGCCGCCAGTTCCGCCTCTTTGGATGCCGGAGGAATTTCCTTGCGGTTCTCTGCATGACCCAGGCTGGCACCCGCCTGTTACTCTTTCCGGCTCTCAACAATCGTTTCTTCTTCGCATAGGTCTTGTGGGTTGCCATACTATCGCCTCTCGATCTTTATTTCCCTCTTCTTCGGCATGATTCGATGTAATATCTTTTTTAATGTAACGTCATCTATCCGTTCTTCCTTGGACATCCTGGTTGACAGGTTCAACAACTGCTGTTCAACAGCTCCGGCATATTCGGGTCTTGCCATTTTGATCCTGGCAAGTCTTTCGCGAGCCTCGGGGGTCAGAAACCTTCTGAGCATCTGTTGTCTCTGCGCCGCAACCAGATCTTCTTGCCGTTGCCCCTCTTCCGCTTCTTCGATAGCCATACGTTGTTGTAACTGTTGTAACCGCCTTTTCCTCAACATCTCCAGTTCTTCTTCGTCGGCCATCTTGCCCCCTCGAACGGACATCTTTCAATCATCAGAACTTACCCAGTTGGGCATCTTCCTTGACCAGCTCACGCAATATTTCGTGAGCAATGTTATCCAGAAAACTCTGACCTTTGGGGGTTACTACTCTGCCCTTGTTCCCGTTCTTCTTTACCAGTTCTACTTCCTCAAGCTGCTGGAGACACACGCGTACTATCTTACCGCCGCCCTTTCGTACCTGATCAGGTTTTGAACCGCGGTTCTTCTTTCCACCGTATTTTGCCCGTAACCTGGAAACGCCAACGGGCCCTTTAAGATATACGGTTCTTAATATGGCAGCTAGCCGTAAATACCACCAATCCTTCTGAGTAGGAGGTTTCTCCTTGTGTACACCGGTCTTGACGAACTTGCTCCACTCGGGAGCTGCTAGTGCCGGGTTTTCTTTCAACTTATCGCTTGTCAATAGTATTAACCGATCTGCTGGAATGTCATGTGCCGAGGTCATCTGTTCTGCCTTCTTCCGCTTTCTTTTCCTAATTCAACCAAAATTCTTAGCTGAATTTGCCTTCCGACACAACCATTTATTATATAATAGGATTTCCCTGATATTATCCCTTATTGCTTTGTTCAACCCTTATTGAACTTTTCCCCCTAGAGGCCGCTTTGATCCTATTAATTCATATTTCGGTATAGTACCACCATTGGCGAAAAGCCTTTATAGAAGTTTTAGCATATCTCCCGCTGCTGAAAAGGCAGGTCTGCTCGATTCCGGGAATACCAAAAGGAAAATAAACGAAATCGAATGGACTGAAACCGAAAATGGAGGAAGAGTTATATGAATATCAGTTTGAGACCATTAGGACAAAGAATACTGGTC
This sequence comes from Thermoplasmatota archaeon, assembly GCA_030740765.1. Lineage (GTDB taxonomy): Archaea > Thermoplasmatota > Penumbrarchaeia > JASLWR01 > JASLWR01 > JASLWR01. The sequence goes on along the minus strand of JASLWR010000066.1, from coordinate 6,996 downwards.
GAAAGGATCGAAGAACAGGAAAAGGTAACTCCCGGTGGAATTATTATCCCCGATTCCGCAAAGGAAAAGCCCACCCAGGGAATGGTTATTGCTGTTGGTCCAGGAGGCCGGGACAAGGAAGGGAAACGCATCCCCATGGACATCAAGGCCGGAGATCTGGTTGTGTTCGGCAAATGGGGCGGAAACGAGATCAAGATCGAAGGCAAGGAATACTTGCTGTTGAAAGAGGATGACATTTACGGAATCATCGAGTGAAAGGAGAGATGAATTTATGGCTGCAAAAGAAATATATTTCTATGAAGATGCACGAAACCCTTTAATTAAGGGTGCTGACAAGATAGCGAATGCCGTGAGAGTAACGCTGGGTCCCAAGGGACGGAACGTTATTATCGGAAGAAAGTGGGGCGCACCCAAGGTTACGAAGGACGGTGTCACCGTGGCTAAGGAGGTCGAGCTTGAGGACGGTGTCGAAGATCTGGGAGCCCAGATGCTCAAAGAGGCCGCTGAAAAGAGCGGTAAGGCCGCAGGGGACGGGACCACCACTGCCTGTGTGCTGGCACAGAGCATTATCCATGAGGGAGCAAAGAGTATAGCCGCAGGTGCCAGTCCAATCCATCTCTACCGGGGAATGGAAAAGGCTCTAACAGCGATAAAGAAAAAGCTGAATGACATCTGCGAGGATATCAAAGGTCGAGAGGACATGGAAAAGGTGGGGACCATCGCTTCCAATGGCGATTCGGAGATAGGAAAACAGCTTGCCGAGGCACTGGAAAAGGTTGGCGAACACGGTGTTGTGACCATCGAAGAAGGAAAGACGCTGCAAACGGAAGTCGAAGTGGTGGAAGGCATGCAGTTCGACAAGGGTTATATTTCCCCATACTTTGCCACAAACCAGGAAAAACTCACCGCTGAGCTGGACGAACCTTACATATTGATACATGACAAGAAAATAACTGCCATGAAGGATTTTCTACCCCTTCTCGAAAAGATGGCCCAGACCGGTAAACCATTTCTTATAATTACGGAAGACCTTGAGGGAGATGCCATGGCGACCCTTGTACTTAACAAACTGAGGGGAATGCTTAATACATGCGCGGTCAAGGCACCAGGTTTCGGTGATAACAGAAAAGCCATGTTGGAGGATATTGCCAGGTTGACAGGTGGAACGGTCATCAGCGAAGAAACGGGAAGAAAGCTTGAAAGCGCGGAACTGGAGGATCTTGGCAACGCGAAAAGGGTGGTTGTGACTAAGGACAATACTACCATAGTTGGCGGCGCCGGCTCGAAGACCGAGATAGCCGGTAGGATTAACCAGATAAAGGTCCAAATCGAGAATACTTCCTCGGACTATGATGCAAAGAAACTTAAAGAACGTCTGGCGAAGCTTTCGGGAGGAGTGGCCGTAATAAGAGTGGGCGCTGCGACAGAGACCGAGATGAAGGAGAAAAAGGACCGCGTGGACGATGCACTTTGCGCCACGAGAGCAGCTACCGAGGAAGGTGTTGTGGCAGGTGGAGGTGTGGCGCTTTTGCGTTGTATTGAAACAGTCAATGCACTTGATCTAAATGGTGAGGAGAAACAGGGTGCGATCATAATCGCAAACTCGCTGCGAGGCTCTACACGCTGGATAGCTAACAATGCAGGTATAAACGGTGATATAGTGGTGGAAAAGATACTGGAAAAAACAGGGAATTTCGGTTTCAACGCTGCCACAATGGAATACGGAGACCTTGTAAAATCTGGTGTCATAGACCCCACAAAAGTAGTGAGATTGGCTGTGGAGAACGCAATTTCCGCTGCCGGGATGCTTCTAACAAGCGAAGTTGCCATAGTGGAGAAACCCGAGAAAGATGCACCCCCCATGGGTGGTATGGGCGGAATGGGTGGCATGGGCGGTATGGGCGGAATGGGCGGAATGGGGATGTAGACGACGATATGGAAGGGTTTTATTCAATCACCCTTCCTTCTTTTTATTTTTTTTATTATTAAATGCTTCAATTTACACATTTTTTTTAATGCAATACTTCCGAAAAATATATAATCACTATTGTTTTATATTTGGCGCTTCTTTAGATCCGTTCTGTGATCGGACGGCTGTGTGGTGTAAACATGAACGAACGAAAAGAGCTTGAGAATCTGGATGTGGCAATGAACATGAATAATAATATATCTCTTCTTCTTAAGGTATTGTGTGACGTCAAAGAATTATCAGACTCCGAGCAAGATGAACTAATGAAAATCATTGAAGAAAAAGTTCTTGAGATCGAGACCTATTTCTACCGCCCTGTTGACTCGAGAGAAGTTTACGAGAAACTATCATCCGTCCTGAGGGAACGTGGCGAGACCAAAAAGGCAGACGAATTTCACACGCGGATCGCAAGGATGGATTCCAACCTGTTTGAATTCAAAGGCAGGCTGCACAATTTCTTTGGGAACAACACAAAAGCCATGACGTACTATAAAAAATCCTACGAATTCTGGTCGGATAATGAATCCGCACAGAAGGGTTTTGTACGGTCACAGAATCGTGTCACGAGGTCAACAAAACAACTATCAAAAATCGAAAAAGATGCATTGAAGCGACAGGATGCAAAATCATTCATCAAATACGGTCAGGCTCTGGCAGATCTGGGTCGAATGGACGAGGCTCTAGATGTTTATTCAAAAGCCCTGGAAGCTAGTCCCAGTAGTGACGAGGCAATGGTGAGGAAAGGAACAGCTTTGGAGAGCTTGAACCGTTTTGAGGAAGCCTATGAGCTGTTCAAAAAGGCTCTTGAAATAAATCCAAAATCTATGATAGCAAGACGTGGAATAAACTATGCCGACTATTACTTTACACATTCCGACTCCGATTACTATCAAGAATGAAGCTGTGCCGGGCGCTCATTGTCCAAAACCAGTATCATTTAATGCGCAGAAGGTCAAAGGATTAAGGGCCGGGAGCCTGTCCCGGCGGCTTGGGTTGATCGAGGGTCGAGGGCATTTTAGAGAGGAGTCTTGTTAGATTGTCGAGCGGGTTCTCCCCTTGATGAGGTATCTGATCTCCCGGGTGAACCGTAGGTGGTTCCGTGTTGACAGGGTCTGGTTGAGTTACTACCGTGGTAGACTCGGGGTTAATACCCACGAGTCCAGGTTGACCAATGGGGGCCGATGTATCTGGGGAAATGGGGGGCGGTGGGGATACTGTAGTGGGAGCATGAATTCTTGGGACCTGAACTCTCGATATGGGCGCAGGTGGTAATTTCATCAAAATATCGGATGGATCCTCCCTTCCCGGTATATTGGGCATAAATACTGAAGGTGCAGGAGCAGAAGATAGCGCCCCGCCTGGAAGGGGTGGAGGAATATAATCGGATGGTGGTACCTCGGCGGCTGGAAGCTGTTTTGGTATCTGACCGTCTGTGGGAATGTAGGATTGAGTCCCCAATTGAGGCGAGGGTCCACTTCCGTATCCGAATTTCCCTGCGTATTGTGGGAGGGCTTGGAAGCCTTCAGCAGTGGGTGACGGCGGAGGGGGTGGAGTTGGAAGGACGATCTCTGCTTCAAGGAGCTCCAGTTCTTCACCTTTTCGATGCTTGTCCATCTTCTTTTTTCGGATCAAGAATATGATAAAACACAGAATTATCATACAAAGCGATACGATGGCTATCCACAGCCACATCACTTCAGTTCCGCTTCCCCTGGTCTGATCACCGGAACCACTTGAGCCGGATAAAACGGTTACAATGACCCTTAGATTTTCGATTCCCGCAGAACTATTTACTGAAATGCCCATCTCGTAATCCTTTGGTTCCAGGATCAATGTATTGGACAGATGAACCGTTACATTTACAATTTCCCCAACGGACAGAAAGATGTTTTCTTCCATGGACACATAAATGGAAAGTGGGCCCGTGACCCATAGGGAAGCCAATAAAGGCACGTTCCCGCCGTTTTTCAATGCGATATTGAATGATATGTTATTGCCCTGCTGAAGTGACACCTGAGAGGTGAGTATGGAGACGCTAAGATTATATACTGCCTCAAAAGAAGTATTAATTCTGAACGACCACAAACCGCTTATGCACGAGCCTTCCGTGGGTCCCGCAAGAGGAATGACCTTCCAAAAATACGTCTCATTGTTAGATAGGTTCTCAATGAGTAGACGGGAATACTGCGTTAGAGCAATCTCGGTTACGTTATCGATGGATTTTCCAAGATATACTCGATGATAGAGAGTGTCGCCGGTTGGATTATTGCTTGTCCACGATAGATTGAAAGAGGTTTGGTTGATTATGGACCCGTCCAGTGGATACTTGAGTTCGGCCTCTGGAAATAATACAGTGGTATTTATCTCGAAACTGTGGGTTCCGTTGAGGCATGATCCCCGTTCCACTCCGTCTTGGGGTACCACTTTCCAGTAATACCTGGAGCCGTCATCAAGATTATCAATGTTTATAGAGAGGTCACGAATATCCGAGAGGTAAACAAGCGGAGGAAAGGTTTTGGATAGATAGAAATCATAAGTGATATTTCCTGGACCACTGTCAACATCAAATACGTCCCATACAAAATCAACCACTGTTGAGGTAAGGGTTACATTGTTCCTAGGAGTGATCAATTCTGCTTCGGGAGGGTCGTTCACGGGAAGAATCGAAACGGAAATTGAAACCATGGAATTCAGGGCTGCAGCTTCTGTTTCGCTCGCAGTGACCAGAATGATCCCCTCCCCATAATAATCCTCTGAACCCCTCACAATTAAGGTGCCGTTTTCTCCGGTGTCAACGGAGATATTTGAATTCGTACAGTTCACTTCGAAATCCAGTGTGTCGTTTTCGATATCTATGATATACTGTAGAAGATAATTATCGAGGACCATTATTTCGTCCTCTCGGAGTACAATATCAGGTGGTATACTGATCCAGTTTGGCGCATCGTCAACGTTGGTAACCACTATGTTGAACAGGTTACTCGAGGATGAGCGTCCGTAAAGGTTGGTGCAATTAACGATCATGGAAACGGTTCCCGTCCAGTTTTCCGTGATATGGACAACGTCCATAGCCGATCCGTTGAACGCAATTGTGAAGTTTTCAAGCTCCGAATTAAATTCCACCTTATAAATCGGGAGTTTGACATCGGAATAAGGATCATGGAAATGAGCTGAAAGATTGATTAGATTCTTTATTTTCGTATCCTCCGCCACTGGTACCAGTTCCGAGATATTCTCAATCAGGCGGGGTGATCTCACGTCCGTCCAATTCACTTTCCATCCAAAAATTACAGGTGAGCTGGTGTTGTTCTGACCGAGATTTGCCTGTATATATATCCCAGGGTGCTCAAGGGCATTTATCACAGTGAGGTCAGCCGAGATCGAAGTAGAATTCGGAAAAAGTTCAACAAGTGTTTCACCCGTGACATTATCATGAATACTTAGTTTGATCTGTGAGTTCCAGGGAACTTCACAGTCCATCTGAAAAGAATTCCATATCTTGTTGACCGACCCGGAAGGATTCCTCTCCGGAAGTTCCAGCTCCACTGATCGGAAAGTGGCTTGGTTTTTGAGATTCATTGCATGTGATCGGATCTCTCCTGAAGAAAGTGCCTCATTCAGAATTGCCATATCGTCCATTTCACCATCGAAACTCCTCTTTCCCGATTTATTCGCACAAATTATCAAGGGAGATGTGTCATTGTATATGAATCCGGAAAACTGCCCGGTGCCCTTTTCACTACCATTTATATAAATTCGTGCCGTATTCCCCGCTCGAACCAGTGCAATATGCATCCATTTATCCGGTGGAACGATATCACTGCTGCTTATGTCGTAGGTATTGTTGTCGAAGGTATAATGAATACGACCGGCCTCATCAATGAATCCCTGCTCGTTGGACCCGGGTCCTCCCGTTTTTTCCTCCGAAAACAGATACTTGATACTAGCTGTTTGGCGATATTTCAACCAGAATTCATAGGTGGCGTTTACGAGATGTATCTTATTGCTATCACTTATTCGGATATACTCACCCGACCCGTTGAGGTCCAGTGCATTTCCAAATATACCGGTAGCTGAAATGGTGCCACCTTTTCGCGATCCAAAAATGCCGTTCGGGCTGTGATCTCTAACCACCCGTCCGATCCCTTTCTCGAAACGATACAGGAGAACCGTGCCGGTTGTTACAGCAGGGGAGTTGAGAGCGATCTCTGCCCGGCCGTTGTCAAGAGAAACACCCGCTCTCGCGGCGAGGGATAATTCATGGGAGCTTCTTGAAATCCCTGAAATGCGTATCTCGTCGATTATACCGCAAAAGAAGTTTGCTGGCTCGTACGGAAAATGAGAAGATCCGACTTCGGCCCCAAGAAATAGTGGGACCGTGGAATGTCTAATAGGAAAATCCACGATCAGCCGATCCTCCTCAACGCCGTTGACATATAGGAGCATGTCGGGCCTGTTGAATACCAGGGCAACATGACTCCAGCGGCCCACTGCGATTACGGATCGGGAAACCAGTACATTGTACTGATCATTCTCCTTGTCGATGGTTGCCAGATACGCTTTAATGCTCCCGTTTTCCGTGACCTGTATGGAATAATCCCCATTTGCCCTTGTCCCAAGTATCGAACTTGGTCCATGATTAAGCTTATCTGGTTTGAACCAAGCCTCGATAGAAAATGTATTATCTGATCTCAGGGTCTCATCCTTTTCAACCCAGACATAATCATCCATACCGTCGAATCTGAGGCCGCCGTCCAACCTGCTGTCCACCCAGGTCGGGTCACCAGGTTCGATATTGTGGCCACCACCAAGCAGTCCCAAGTTCCCGTTAGGGGACATGTCAGGAAGGGTCTGTCCGCTATCTTCGTCGAAACGCCAAAGGGCGCTTGTGCCATTGTCAACCGGTAAAGCACCGAGTATTTTACTATCACCTACGAACCCGTCGTACCACTCGCCTTCCTTGTTCCACTGAACCCCAAACGAGCTAAGAATGGGAGTCATGTCCACAGACCCCTTGAAGACAGCCC
>JASLWR010000065.1 GCA_030740765.1 Thermoplasmatota archaeon | reverse complement strand
GCGAAGCCCTAAAAATTCCTATCCCATCGTTCGCTTCGCTCACTTCGGAGCAAGCTCCGGGGCATTACGGAATTTTTCCCCTTCAGGACCGGACTATCGCAAAGAATTGAATCTCGGAACAAGTTCCGGAGTATTAAACCCATGAAGGAATAAACAGATAATCACTTATATTGACCTACGGGGTGACAGTATGAAAGTATACGACTATAAAGTGATAATGGAGCCCGATGAAAACGGTGGGTATATCGTTACTTGTCCCTCTTTTACCGGATGCTACAGTCAGGGAGATACTATCGAGGAAGCTTTAGCGAATATTAGGGAAGCGATACTTCTCTGTATAGAAGATATTGAGGAGGAAGGAGAAGAAATCCCCGACCCATCTCGATCCCTGATCGCTACGGTAATGGTGGAGGTATGAGCCCGCGTTTACCGGTTATTTCCGGTGAGCTTCTCATAAAGGTTCTTGCCAAGATAGGTTATAGCGTGGTTAGACAACGGGGCAGACACTTGCGTTTGAAAGATTCTAAAAACCCTTTTCATCCAACCCAACCTCAAAATTTCTATCTCTGGAAACATTCTGGACTGAAAACTCTTTTCACTCTGTCCAGTACCCCCTATTTCTTCTCGTATTTCCTCTGTTTTCCAGCAATGCCCATTACACCCCTACGCCACCTATTGCCTACCATGCGCCATTTCCCATTTTCGTGATATAAATCCAAAATCCATACGAAATCCGTGAGACATTGTCAATGGTACGAAGTTCGAAAAAATTTCGAACTTCGAAGCTTGACAATGTTCGGAGAATCGCAGCCCGTAGGAAATAGGATATTTCCGAGGGCTCAGCAATGCCTGAAGGATATTGCGTAACGTAGTGAGAGCCCAAAGGGACCGATTCTGCTGAATGCTTCGTATCCGAAATTCGTGCTATAACTATTAGAAAACCACTAAATTGAAAAAGAATCTCAAATTGCTTATGCAGGGACCTCGATCTTTTCTCTTAAAACCACATATTCGGCTGTAGTAGTGGGCTCTGGCACGGACATTCCATCCTCAAGCAACCCATCAACATGCATCTCGATTGCCCCATACATATTTTGCTCAGCTTCTTCGTATGTCTCGCCCGTTGCGACACAACCCGGTAAGTCTGGAGAATAGGCGGAATAATTGCCATTCGCTCTTTCGATGACTATGAGAAATCGATACATATGCGTTCACTCCTTTTTCTTGATTCGAGCTTGTTTAAGGATGCTGTTCAATGTTCCCGGAGCCAATGTATGACCAGGGTGACCTGCAATGGTTACCCGGCCAATTTTCTCCGGATGTTTATATTGCCGATGACTCCCTTTCTGGGCGATCATGTACTATCCATCCTTTTCAATGAGTTTTATAATCTCTCGAATCTTCATATTGATGAATATAATAACCTCTACACTTATTAAATATTGTTGACCAATTGAAAATGTTCGCAGAATCGCAGCCCGTAGGCACACTTGCCGAGGAGGTGAATGAAACTTGTTTCATCCAGCATTGCCGAGGGCTCAGGGGTATTTCTGATGCCCCTGAGTGTAACAGGAGCCAGGAGGGAACGATTCTGCCGAATTTTTCCTGAAGATATTTAAAACAGTATCTACGGCACGCCTTGTAACTGATTTTCATTTATATCTCTCGAATTACGAGTTCAGTTTTCAGCTGAAGTGATTCCATTCATCATGACGGATGAGTGATGCGAGGAAGGGATATGCCTGGCGATCGTTCGTTTTTTCTTCAATTAATGATATATCCATATATACTATAACTTACAATGATATATATGGAAGTGAAATATTGGGATGTCAATATCGGCCTACGATACATGCAAAAGACCGAATGATCGAGAGAGGAATATCCAGGGCAGAGGCGGTTGAGGCGATATTGAAAGGTTCAAAGAAGAGAATTGGCCCAAAGATACATGCGATATTGAAAGGTATCGAAGTTGTTTATATTCAGAAACCATGTAATTACCATGTTATAACTATGTATTGGAGGTAGAAAAAATGGCTTGTCCAATATGTGATGGCAGGATGATAAGAAAAAGAGCCGAATATAGGTATTATGATGTATATTTTGGTGAATTCGACTCTGATGTCTGCGAAGAGTGTGGAGAGGTATTCTTTACTGAGGAAGCATCGGATGAGATCGATATGATTGCAAAAGAGAAAGGTCTCTGGGGTCTTGAACGCAATTCAAAAATATCATATTCGGGCAATTCGTTAATTGTCCGAATACCCAAAGATATTGCGAATTTCATGGGATTAACTAAAGGTGAGGAGATCAAAATGCATCCCGAAGGGAAGAGTCGATTAGTGGTTGAAGTTAATATTTGACGGTAGTACTCACTGAATCCACAAAAACACCTGTCAATGGTTTCCCCCCTTTTTTTAGGCAATTTTCTAGTGGAACTTTCAAATAAATATTCCGGGCTAAATGGATTGATTGGGGCTCTCAACCGCTAAATTTTGGATACTGGACCACGATTATAAATATAAGATACCTGTTTTCCCGTCCTTCGTAATGTTGAAATCTTTTCAACGGTATAACATAAATAAGAGGAATAATAAGATGAACTCATTTGAAAATTTTGGCTTCAGTCGGCAACTATCCGGGGCCATAAAACGATTAGGATTTACTACTCCTACACATATCCAAGAGAGATCTATACCGCTTATAATCAGCGGAAATGATGTCATTGGCGAATCAGCAACGGGCTCCGGCAAAACACTTGCCTTTGGCTGTCCAATTATTCATAATATTATCCCTGGAAAGGGTGTTCAGGCTCTCATTTTGACTCCCACTCGAGAGCTTGCCGAGCAGGTTAAAAATGCCATTATTGCCATTACAAGCAACAGAAAAGTGCATATCAATGCCGTCTATGGCGGTGTATCAATATGGAATCAGATAAAGCAGCTCAAGAGAACTGACGTGGTCATTGCCACACCTGGCAGATTACTGGACCATATTGGTCGTAGAACCTGCGATCTCTCAAGGATCAAGACGCTGGTTCTCGATGAGGCGGATCGGATGCTGGATATGGGATTTATTCACGATGTTGAAAAGATCATCAAGGCCTGTCCGTCAGATCGACAGACTTTGTTCTTTTCGGCAACCATATCGCCCGAGATAAAAAAGCTGGCGAATAAACACATGAAACAGCCCACCCAGGTCATGGCCGAGAAAATGGTGGATCCCGATAAGCTCGAGCAGTTTTACATCAATGTGACTAAACAGATGAAAATATCACTTTTATCACATTTATTGAAGAAAGAGAAATCAGATCTTGCCATGGTATTTTGCAATACGCGAAGGATGACCGATAGGGTATCCAAAAACTTAAAGGCTGACGGTAACAGGGCCATTGCCATCCACGGCGGCCTTACCCAGAAACAGCGTACCAAGACCATCACACAGTTCAACAATTCAAAATCGGCCATACTGGTCTGCACGGATATTGCAGCGCGCGGATTGGACATCGAGAATGTATCTCACGTTTACAATTACGACATGCCCCCCGTTCCCAACGATTACGTACACCGGATCGGCAGGACAGCCCGGGCTGGCGAACGGGGCAAGGTCATCAATCTTTTGACCAATTTTGACCGGCAACATTTTTCACGAATAGTGGCCAAATATCCGTCATTTGACATTGAAGAGGTGGATCTGCCCGAAGTAAAAAAGGTAAACACGACTGCTCCCGAAGCAAACCGAAAACCAAGACCGAAACCAAAACGGTTTTCACGTGGCAATAATAGAAATAATTGGCAAAAGAAAGGCAGACCGCGCCGGGCAAGAAATAACTGATCGCGGCTTAAGAAACAAGGCTGCATTGATACAGAATTCTTTGACCTGTCGGATCTATATATTTGGAAATACTCCGTTGAATCCTAATGCATTCCATCATCATACTATATTCTCGATTTTACGGATTAAGGTTATATACTCCCCTTGCAGTTTCATCTCACATGAGCGATGTCCTCGAGATAGAATACAAGGTCAGTTCCGGGAAGATCGTTAAGAGAATTACTTACTTCGTGGTGATTTTGTTTATTTTTCTCGGTGTGGGAATCCCCGCTTCGATATACTTGGCCGATGGCCTATCACCGGTTTTCCTATTTACAACTGTTCTAATGTCGGTCATCTATGTCTCAATACTAGCGGGGTCCTGGGCCTTTTCACCCCGGACTTATTCGGTTTCGGAAAAGACTCTTAAAATAAAGAGACCAATAAAGTCCATAACGATTCCCATAAACACCATCACCAGTATAGAAGAACGGGATTTCAAGTTCACACAGCTAAGAAAGAAAATGGGCAATAGCGGTCTGTTCTCCATAATCGGAAGTTTTTCGATCAAGGGTGACGGAACTGTGTGGTTCTACGCAAAGAACTCGAATTACGTGATGATACACGCCGATAAAAAATACGTGTTGAGCCCGGATGATCGGTTTATGTTCATGAACCAGATAAGTAAACATATCGAGCGGTATGGCAATAGTTCCGAAAAAGGTGATGGTGTCCGTTTTCTCATGCGTAAAAAATAATATTCGAGGGGAGCCGTGGTCAGGTGTCCATTAAGTGCATGGATTTCGAATCATGAAAGTGATACATCCATAATTAGTTTATTTCCCCGATCCTTTATATCTTTGGAAAGAACGGGCAAGCTGCAATGCAATTAGAGCAATCCCCGCCGTTCTTTATCCAGAACCTGTAACACTTATCCTGGTCCACAGCCCATCTCATGATCCCAGGATTGTTCGAAGGGCATGAAATTTCATATGATGGCTCCATGTCGCTCCGGATGGCGCCGGCCACGCAGGCTTCCGCGCATTTTTTACATTTTCTACAGAATTTGGCAACCCCGATTCTTATCGGTTTATCCGCTTTCAACGGCATATCGGTAAATATTTTACAGAGGCGGATACATGATCCGTACTTTTTTGTTATAAGAAGACCGTTGCGTCCCATCTCTCCTAGACCGGCATCGATCGCCATAGGTATACTCAATGCAGTGTCGTTACCCATGGGAATCGCATTATAGCCTAAACTCCTGATAAATTCAGCCGTAGAACCCACGCATGTGGCCATGCGTGAATATCCAATTGCGGTCTCGGCGCAAGCAGTGAAGGCCGGGGAAGTGCTGATAGCTAAAGGGTCCATCCCGATAGCCATTACTACGGCAAATTTATATTCGGCGGGTATCTCGATTTCTTTCCCATCCCTGTTTCGGGAGTATATCCATCTATGATCGAGCCTTGTGATCCCCACCAGCGAAGCGCCATAGAATTTGGCCGTATTCTTAAGCTCTTCACTCATTTTTCCAATGTCTGAAACGGGGTATTTTTCCAATTCCGCCTTTTTCATTACCGAATTTGCGTCAACCATTTTTTCCCATGAAAAAGCCTCGTGAAAATAATCATAGGCTGTCCACGCACCCATCACCCTTGCATGATCGAGCCGGGTATATCCGAAATGATATTTAGATAGTATTTTTTCGATTCTCTCGTACATCCCCTTCCCATAATAATCCGCACTCTCATCATGAAGCATTCTCCCGAATACGGTCATTCTCTGATCGAATCGTTTATGGACTTTCGAATCGACCTTATATATTGATGATTCAAGTTCTTGGGCCATTGTGAACGACAAAACATCAACAGGCTATATTTTTTTTGTTCATTCATTTACCTTTAAAGCCCCCGGGCCGTTTAGTGTTTGTTTTTCGCGTTTCACCCGATGAAGGAAAGTGAGATCCCTTACATAAACAATGACCATCGCATCCGAAAAAATGATTAAGCGGTCCTCAAGTCTATAACATCCATGACCGAAGCCCGATTGACGATAAAATATTCAATTTCACTCATTCCGGCTCCCACCGAGTTGTTAATAGCCTGGTATACGGCCTGGGCGCCTTCTGTAAAACCATTCACAGCTATGTTGAAACCTGTCTCGAATTTACCCCTGTGGCTTCCCCTTGCGTACTTCCTGCCGAACTCCAATAAAGGAATGCCCAGGGACGAGTGATAGAGCTTGCGGATCCCATCGATTTCACCTCGGTTCATGTGCATGAAAATCCTGTACAGAACGTCAAGCTCGGCGTACATATCCGGTCTCGTAAGGAACGAATTGTCAGTCCCTATCATGATCTCCACCCCGGCTTTGATCATTCGATAGACGTTGGGCATCAACGAAAACATCAGGTTGCTTCTGGGGCATACTACTACCGGAACTTGTGCCTCCGCGATCTTCCGAAGATCATCATCGGTAGCACAAGCTAGATGAATGAGCGGCCAGGCATTGCATTCCACAGCTGGTCCCGGCCTTTCCCGCCTCCCCTCGCTAAGATGGGTTGAGAACAGTTTCCCACGATCTTGCACCAATCCAGTTATCTCCATTATCTCATCGGAGCTGAAATCAGACAGACTATTCAATCCCAGTCCATCGGAAAGTTCAAGCAATTCGTCTAATTCACGGAAATCGAGTCCTGCCGTCGGCCTTCCAAGAACCAAACCCGTAGGTATGTCGAAACCAGCAATTTTACCAGTCTCTTTCGCGATATTCATAGCATCCAGACCGTTAACTCCACCTTCCCTGTAATCGCAGAAGAAGCCTGTTCCGGAAGACGCCATAAATTTCAGTTCGCGAAGTATTGATTCACCGATCAGTTTTTTTGGGGTACTCCGCAGACGCTGGTGTTTAACACCATCCGGTGGAATCACCATTTTTTCGAGACCGCCTTGCGGAGGGTCCGTGATGAACGAATCCCCTAGGTGGGTATGAGCGTTGAAGAAAAGAGGAGCAATTATGGCATTCCGTGTGTTTTTTACGCCGTCAATACTCCCGAAATTCTTAGGTGAGCCGTCCTCCACCACAAACCCATCCTCCATTGCCACAGTCCCTTCGCTAAAGCCGATCCCATCCCCCCGAAAAATGAATCCGGAATAATATCTGAGGGTATCTTCTCGCAACGGCTTTGCCTCCTTTCTGTAGATACTTCACAGGTGATATTTCTACATTGCGATACACTTGCTACAAGAAAAAAATACCATAAACTTCATTGAAAAAACCGAAAAATGGTAACATCTACTTATATAATAAGGACAATGTATCAAAAGATTCAGCAGAATCGCTTCCTATGGACTCCCGTAAACTCCGGTGCACGCTTCGCTACGATGCATTGAAAATGCATCTGCATCCTCAGCAAGTTTGCCTACGGATACCCCTGAGCCCGACATATAATCGGAGATTATATTAGGGGTGCGAAGCAATCACTATTGCGAGCGTTAGCAGAACTTGTTCTGCGGTATCGGAGAAACTTGTTTCTCCATCACCTTTAGAAAACCGCAGGTTTTCGAAGGTGTAGCAGAGCCCATGGGGGTCTGCGAAGCACAGCGAACACCCTCGGCAAGTGTGCCTACGGGCCACGATTCCGCGAACTATGACAGGTAACGCCCTGTCATGACCTGCAGCCATACTTGGTGAAGGTGCAGTCAAATCTCAAATTTAACGGAACGCCAGTGGGCACAGGCAAATCTCTGATTTGGCGAGGATTATCAAGCTACAAATCTCGACCGCCTGTCAAGACTTGACCGCACCCCGTTTGTAGGGTGCTGGCAAGTCAGACGAGCAATATGGATAGTCAAGATTTGCACCGTTGACAATATTCGACCATTCTTTCACGGTGAAAAAGATGGCAAAGTTCAACCTGGAACGGAGAAAGAAATGCCAGCAGAACCTCGAGATCATAGCGGACCTGATAGAGGCCTGCGCTGGCGTCAATAGGGATGTTTCCGCCGAGAGACGGATGCTAGGGGAAGCCCAGGACCTTTTGAAGAAGCAGGAGTATTCCGAGGTGGAGAACAGGATCAGTAAGATGAACGAGGTGCTTCGGCACAAGACCAAGATAACCATAATCCGCAAATCGGTTACAGCGCTGTCCAGGTTCAGGTCTTACTGCGATATAGCAAAGAAGCTTGGGGTACTGAATGAGGTAAATCGGGAGAAACTTGAAAGCCTTGTTGGCGAGCGTAGCCTCGTATTCTCTCTCGAGGACTGGGAAGACCTGCATACACACTGCAACGAAGGTATATCTTCCGTTGGAAAGATACTTGAGAACGAGTATACTCGCAGGTTCGGAGAGATAATCGATGCTGTCCGTATGGGTGAAGACCTCGATATGGACATGATGGATGTGGACATTCTACTGGAACTGGCCCAGGGCGAGCTCGACGGGGGTGAAATGCTTACCTGTTACGATTTCCTGGCGCAGGCAATGGCGGTGAACAAGAACGTTCTCCAGATATTCATAAAATATGCCTCCGAGCTTCGAGCCGCTAGAGATAAACTGGACGAGTTTAAGGGGCATGATTCGAAAATGGATATTTCCCAGCTGGAGCAGCTCGTGACCCTTTCACAGGAAACAGCAAAGAGAGGCGATTATGCCGGAGCTCTTGACGTTGCCACCAGCTTGACCAATCACATTCAGAAACTAAATCTGTCCACTAGCGCCCGCGAGAGAATTTTAAACCTTCGACTCCGAATTCTCGATCTCAAGGACATATGTCCCGATCATTTTGATAAACGAAAGATATTTTTCGATCTGGATGAGGCAATAACAAGGGCGAAGATCGAATACAACTCCGAGGAATACCCCAACGCTCTGGATGTGCTGGATTCCATTAAGGAAGAAATGGAGAAGGTGGACCGATACGTCCGCCGGGAGTATTGCATATCACTCCTTAACCGCTGTAAAAACCTTATGAAGGACGCGGATCACAAGGTCGGAATGGATTCGGCCAAGACCGTCAGGATACAGGAGATCATGGACTACGCCTCAGAACTATTCAATGCGGAAAGGTATGGCGAGGCATGCATGAAGGCGGAGCAGTGCTATGAAAAGATAAGATCCATACTGAAACATGACGGAAGGAGATCATACGACGATCGGCGCGAAAGGATAGACGAACTTCTCGGGGGGTTGCGCTTGCATAAACTGGACACTCCCGAATTGACCGAGATGTATGAAAGGTTCAAAAATTACGGGAAGGAAGGCGAATTCCAGAAATGCGGGTCCTTGATAACGGGAATCGAGGAGAAGATCCACGTCCGATACCGGAATTTCATCAACAAGAAGCTTGAGAATATCAAGGACATAGTGGAAATGTCCCCGAGCCTGGGGGACGAGGTGGATGATATCACAAGCGGTCTCATTATCGTACAGGAGAACTTCGACAACAGGAACTACGAAAGATCCCTGGAAATACTGGACAGGGTCGCGGAGAAAGTGGAGGTCCGAAAGGCGGAAGTTACCACTATAAGAGACGCTCTCAATAAAAAATTGGCGAAAGCCGGAGACACCCTGGCTGAAATGACCCGGCGCGGAGAGGATGTTGAGGGTCTCTTCAAGGCAATGGATAAGATCGAAAGACTGATCCAGACAGGGGATCTCGTGAATGCGCGAAGGGTGGGAGACAAACTGGAGGCTGCCATCTACGGCATTATTGATAATCTGTTTTTGAATATAGACGTTCTGAAAGGAGAGATCGAGGAACTGGGAGTGGAAGGGCCGGGATTGTTCGATAATCTTGTAGGGGGAAAACGGGCTCTCGCAAAGGAGCAGTTCTTCATCGCATATACCATTGCCATGGATATCAAAGCGGCTATAAAGGAGCTTGAGAAAAAGTTGTCCGAGATCCCGGTTGGCGGGGAAAAGGCCAGGGATGATGATCCTGCCGCGCCGCCCGAGCCAATGGTTGCGGATGAGATTCCCAAGGAGGAAGCCCTGGTCCCGCTGGGAGGCGTGGTCGGGGACGGTACCGTTAACCCTTCCGAAGAACTTCTTGACATTTCGAAGGAGCCCGCTGTTTTGAAAGCCGGAAAGTATAAGGGTACCGTGGAAGGTGAAATACCTGAGAAACCGGATATAGTGGAAAGAGCGGCACGGGCAAAGGAACTTTTGGACCTTCTAACGGAGAGAGGACAGGATATAAGCTTCCTTGAGAGAGAGGTAGAACTGGCCATGGGTTACGTTGAGAGGGACAACTGGTCAATGGCTGACAAGCACCTTCAACGTTGCATCGAGAAGGCCGAGGGTCTCGTAAATGAGGTGGAAGGGATCGGTGTTGAGGAGCTTCAGTCAAATATTAAAGACTTATATATCGAAATTAACCGATATGAATTGCAGGGTATGGTCCTTAAGGAAGCGAGAGATGAACTGGACCGGGCAGACGCCTTTGTACGTGGCGGCAACGTGAGAAACGCAAACAGCTCCTTTACGGAATCGAAAGTCAGACTGGACGAGCGGGTTGCCCTCTATCAAAAGTTAGTAGAAGAGATATCCCAAATCCAGGCAAAATTGTCCGATCTGGCCCGTGACAATATAGAAGTGGGGATCGTACATTCTCTCTTCAACAACATAAAAAATCTCACTCGCAATGGAGAGTATGAAAAGGCCCTGGACGTCTGCGAGCAGTACAGTGACGAGCTGAAGCGCAGAGAATCATACGGCAAGGCTTCCGAGGAAGTTACTCCCGTAGAAATGCCCTTCGGGCCCGTATTCGGACCGTCCATGTTTGGGGACCTTCCTGAAAGTGCCGAACCAGGCTTGACCTGCTCTGGGTGCAACAGGATGCTGGAAAAACCCGACAACCCTTTTCAGACGTCGATCCGATGTCCTTCATGTTACACCGAGAACCTGTTCTGAAGCACTTTTTAGAACCGCACCTGAAACTTTTGGCGGCTCACCTGCGCTGGCCATACTGAAACCTTTGCTTTGCAAACGTTTCTGTATCTTCCAGCAGGTGTGCTGTAAGACCCCCTCCCCAAAAGTTTTAGGAATCCCAAAACTCGGGGGCGCCATGCTCGGCGAGCAATGCGGTAACGATGCCAACAGGATTGGTTGGGGGGCCACCAAAAAGCACCCAAAAAAAGAGGGATAAATAACATTTCCGGTAGGCAAAATAGAGGAAGCAGTATCTACCCCCAAATTCGGATTCATCCAAAAAAGCGGTCAAAAAACCTTTTTACTTTTTAAAAAGCAGTTCATTCCTCGTTAATTGCATCTTTTTCTCTGGCCCTGTAGAGAAGAAATCCAAAGAGACCGAACAGCACGATGACTATAGTAATGGCGTATAATCCTATATCTGTCATCGCGTCCACCCATCCCACTTTCCCGTATATGACGGCGATAAGCACCCAGGTTATATAGAGACCCACACCTAGGATAAGTATCATAATGAAGACCATTTTTCCTAAAAAAAATCGTTTTTTTGCTTCTTCCGTCATGGGATGCCCCCGATTCCTCCGCTGATAAATAAATCTTTTTCTCTGGAGATGCTCCCTGGAATATTGTCAATGGTGCAAATCTCGATGAGCCCTGCGGGCTCATCTGACTTGCCCGCAGGTGTGCGGTCAAGTCTCGACAAAATGTCGAGATTTGTAGCTTGGCAATCCTCGACAAATCAGAGATTTGTCTGGCATGACAGGGCGTTACCTGTCATAGTTCGCGGAATCGTGGACCCGTAGGAAACTTTTTGTTTCCGAGGGCCGATTCTGCTTCATTCAACTAACCTCCACCGCAGCCCCGCAGCTATCGCATACGGTGACGAATGGTCGCTCCTTGCTGGTAACGGTTATGGGCGCCCTGCATATATGGCAGAGAACGGTTTCTTTTGGGGTTATTATTACAGGTTTGGCGTGCTCAGTTTTGGTCACCGGCAGGCCATCGTCCGATTCGTATTTGTCCAGGACCGCTAATCTATCCTCCATCACGCCGTCCACGTCCCTTCTGAAAATATACCCTTGCGGTGAGGGGGCTGCGAAAGGGGATGGCGGCGTTACGGGTGAAGGCACACTTGACGCCGTGCCATACTGGACAAGTGGTGACTTGTCAAGAGCGGCGCCACCAGTGGAGTAGGGTGGTGAGGCATATGGAAAACCGTATCCGCCTTTACCCGTTTCCGGTCCAAGGGCGTATTCGGGTTGAGCCGGGGAAAAAGCACCCGGGGAAGGTGCGCCTGGCACCGAATAGGGCGAATAAGCAGCAAAGGGTGGGTAACCAGTGTGCTCCGGCTCACCTGGAGTTACCTGCCTGCCGGCTGTGGCATCTGAAGGCGCAGGTGGAAGGGCCAGCGGAGCCTGGGACACCTGGGTCTGGAAAGGATTGTAGAATGGCGGCGGCGTGTATGTCTGGAATTGCTGCGGCCCGGGTGGAAGGGCTCTCTGTGCCATTGGAAGGCTTCCTCCGCCAACACTGCTTGGAGGCAAAGCCGGATATGCACCCTGGCCGTAGGCATAGGAACTGTACTGGGGCATATATGTGGTTATGATGTTCTGGAGGGCTGTAAGCTGTTGCTGCAGCTGCTGGGCATAAGGGTCGGAATAGCCACCATACGGCGTTTGAGTACCGTATCCCACGGGTTCCTCATCGAAATCATCTCCCTCGTACGAGGACATCTTGTAGAATATAAAAACACCAATGCCCCCTATGAATATCACCACGATTACGGCTATTACCACCCACATCCAGGTGTCGATTCCCCCACTCCCCGTCTCCGTGGGCCGTACCTCTGGAGTAAGCTGCTGGGGCGCATCGTTGCTGCCAACCTCTCCCGTGACTGGCTCGAACGGCCTAGAATGAACGTCCTTTCCATTCACCTGCACCTTTAAATTCGCAATTGACTGAACCGTCCAGACGTATGAGAGATTCCGGTATGAATTAACACCCAGTTCAGGGATCTTCCACTCCTTGATCTTTTCGGCGTCCTCCATCTCATTCTCTTTCGGTTTGATCCTATTATTATAGAGGATTACCTCCACATTCGTCGCAACTCCGGCTCCCAGGTTCTTGACCTGTACAGTGATATCAACTTGTTCATCAATGTAAAGCTTCCCGTTACCTATGGGCAATATCCTGGCATCGATCTTTGGAAATTTCACCTCTTCCACATATATCGTGACTGTCTTTTTTACCGTATTGATGCCATCGCTGGCTGTTACAGTGATAGTATGATCCCCCAGGCTGAGCCCGCCTTTATGATACACTTTTTCCCCGGTCTGAAGGTCTCCATCGCGATCGGATTTCCAAAAAAAACTCAATTTCGGACCGTCCTTTAGATCCACATCCGTTGTATTGCTGGCGTCCAGAAGCAATTCGGTGGCGGTGTCTATGACCAATCCTTCTCTGGGATGGCTTATTGTAACTTCCGGCGCTGTGTTCTGGATCTCGACTGAATAGATACCAACGATACCGTCCACGATCCCGTCGTTGGGCGTAACCCTTGCTTCCCACCTCTGTCCCGCCTCAAGCTTGCTTTTCGGTATGACGTATTTGTTCGAATATTCTTTCTTTATCTTGTCACCCAGGTACCACTCGATGGTTTCCTTAACGTTTTCTCCGTCCGGGTCTTTGGATTTTTCAGTTATCTCCAGTTCCAGGTTCTGAGTTATGGTCGGATTGTCCGGGCTAATTGAAAGTACTGGTTCTAGAGGTTGGTGATTGACAACGGTGAACCTGTGCTCCACTGTCCGTGACGTCCCGCTGAAGCCGTCATCGGCGTATATCTCCAGAAAATACACATTCTCGCTCTTCCCACCAGAATATTGCGTAGAGTATTTCAGGGGCTGGTTATTCAGATAGTAGAATGCTTGGGTGGTGCTTACCGATGCGATATCACTCCCATGATAAGTTGTCCCTATGGTCAGGTAATATGTAATATCGTCATCCTCCTCGTCAGTGGAAGGATACCAGGATATATCAGGTGTGAGAGAATGGGTCTCCTTGGGCTTTATCTGGCCGGGCTCTGTTGGGTCGCTATTCTCTGTCACCTTCAAGGTTATAACTGAGTCTTCGTTTTCAAGGGACCACAAACCCTTGCTGTCCTTAACCCGGAAGCTTATCTCGTGCGAGCCCGTGGTGAGGTCGGATACCTTGAATATCTTTTCATCGGATATTATATGGTCGATGGACGATTTCCACTCGTACTGCACTATGGCATCTCCATCCACCGGGTCCTCTCCCTTTCCCTTGAACTCCACCTCGACGCCCTGTCTTGCCGGATTCGGACGTACCGTGAGAATCTCCCCCACCGGATACGAGTTAGTGTAGAATTTCCAGTCCGAGTAGGGCCCCCATCCATCCTCATCGTGTGATTTTACAGCCCAGTAATAAGTCTTTCCCATTTCAAGGGGAATGCTCAGAGAGGTTCCTGCCACAGCGCCATTATATATGTTTGCCTGCGCCTGATCGCTATATACCGGTCCTTCGGTGGAAACCTTGACCCAATTTTGGTCTATTTCCTTGTGATCCCCTCTGTACATCAGCTGCTGGGCCCATAGTAAATTGACCGTATCGCCCACCAGTCCCTTTGCATTATTGGCGGGGGTGGGGTTCACAGGAGCGCCGGGAGGATGTACTGAACGGCTTTCATCCGGTGAAGAACTGCTGAAAACCATTGCGGCCAGTCCCACTGAGGAGAGTAAAAAGAAAACTATCAGGAATAAGCCCTTAAACTTCATACTGGAAGCAACTTTGCTCATATGGATACCTCGGATATCTTTCTTATTTGAATGATGAATTTAGTCATACCTTTTCTTGTAAAGATAAGACATCCTGACTCATCTTTACAAGTTTGGTGAGCCAGTATGGGTCACCTTTACATATCAGGTAATAAATATAATACAATTGTATTGGCGGTATCGAATCAACGGTTTCGATATACTGATTAACTATAATAAAAGGTTTTGGGTGTGTTGTGCGAGAATATCCGCTCATTGTAGATTTTGATTTCCTTTCAAGTCACCGGTGATCCAGGTGATTTACAACAGCTTCAGTCATTTTCAAACTAGAAATAATCTCACCCACATCGTGCACACGCAGCACGTCCGCCCCGGCAAAAGCTGCCAGAGTCGATACGGCCACCGTCCCGCTTAATCTTTCCTCCATTTTCCTTCCGGTTATTTGACCGATGAAACCTTTTCGGGAAGGGCCAATGAGCACGGGAAAACCGAGAGATGAAAATGCACCGGTACACCGTATGATCTCAAGGTTATCGCACAAACGCTTTCCAAATCCGATCCCGGGATCGACCATTATTTTATCTCTTGGAATCCCCGCTTCCAAGGCTTCATTACTACGCTCCCTTAAAAATAGATATATCTCCTTTATTACGTCGTCGTACCGGGGGTCTGTCTGCATGTCGGACGGTTTTCCCTTCATATGCATCAACACCACACCAGCATCGTACTGCCTAATGACCTCCGCCATGTCTTCATTGTAACGCAGTGCATAGATGTCGTTGACTATGTGGGCTCCAGCTTCAAGAGCCTTCTGGGCGACATCGCTTTTATATGTGTCCACGGAAATAAGGCACTTAGTTCTCTTCCGGAGTTCTTCTATCACCGGTATGACGCGATCAAGCTCTTCGTTTACAGACACGGCTGAAGAGAACGGGCGTGTTGATTCTCCTCCCACGTCAATGATATCCACACCTTCCTCCACCATTTTAATTGCCTGCTCCACAGCTGTTTCCATAGAAAAGAACTTGCCTCCATCGGAAAAGGAATCTGGCGTGACGTTCAATATACCCATCACCCTTGCAGGAGGGAACCCCAATGTTCGCCCCCCCACCCTTAAAATACATCTCTCTTTTTTAACGGAGTTTTCGATCAACTCCGCAATACCTGAACCCACGGATGGAAGTGAGAAAGGTTGTGCCTTAAGCTTGCGCGAAAGTTTCCACAGCTGTTTATGCGTACCCTCTAGAACGACGTCACCTATGCTGTCCAGGTCCCTCAAAGAATTTTCGGAGACACATGCTTCACCCCCAAGGGAAAGCATGTCCTGTTTCAACATTATTGCTTCCCTTGCTGTGATTTCCGGAACCTTGATCACCTCGCGAGTGAATTTTCTCCGCATTATACCAACACCCTGCTCGCTACAGCCGGTGAGACGCAGATATTCTTCGGCCTCCCGTGGGCTCAGCGGCGGGAGTCTGTATACAGGGTAGATGTCATTCCCCCTTTCGTCCAAACCATCTGAAGACCCCTCGAGAGTATCTTTCATCCGTTTCTCTTCGTTGTTACCAGGCATTTTAAATCACCCTGCTTTTTTGATCTTCGCACTTTGCGTATCTATATCTCTACGGGTAAAGACACACCTGTTGGCGTGTCACACTTTCAAGCCGAGCCAGTAAGACTCGACTTTTCAAGAATATTGTATTCTTTTAAAAGGTCGATATAAGTTGACAATGAATAGATGGAGCCCGCAATGACAAGTATGTCGTAACCGGTGGTGTTGATAAGGGCGGCTCGAATTGCGTTCTCAGGGTGGGAAAACACGCTGTAATTCCTAATTTTTTTATTTCCTCGGGATAATCGGCCATTTTGCTTACCCCCCTCCGCAAGTGTCTCGGCCGTTTTCATTGTCAGGTCCTTGACGGTTGCGCTTCTCTCCAGAGGCAATTGCGAAAGAAATACATTGTTTGCAACACCGAATATCTCTCTCATCATTCCAGCTATGTCCTTATCCTCCATGAAACTGCAGACCCAATTGATCTTCCTGTGATAATTGAGACCTTTCGCTGAATCAGTTTCTCTCTTCTCACGGATCAATGAGCGAAGTGCCCCGGAAAGCTCGGCCATTCCCGAAGGGTTGTGGGCACAATCCAGTATCACATGAGGTGTCTTTGTTATTGACTGGAACCTACCGGTGAGAGAAAAACCTTTCAACGTCTCGCGGAGATGCTCATCTGAAACACGAAATCCATCTCTGTGACCCAAAACCTGATAAGCGATCGCTGCAACGGAAGCATTCAATGCCTGATATCTAGCACCCTGCACCCTAAGACCATAGATGGAGCGAAGTGTGAAGGGGTGGTTCCCACCCGGCTGGACCTCAAGGTCGAATGAGGTATAACCACCCCGGTCTTCCATTATTTTCACACTGAAATCCCTGCCGTTGACTATCCGAATGGAAGAAAGCTCGCGAGTTTTTTCTTCGATATATCCATATCCAACTTGCTCAGGGGACGGGCCAAGCAGTGTTACCGAATCTTTCCTTATGATGCCAAGCTTTTCATCAGCAATGGCCTCCACGGTATTCCCCAAATGCTCGGTATGGTCAAGTGTAACGTTGGTAATGATAGAGAGGGCCGGATCAGCCACATTTGTGGCATCGAACCTTCCCCCCATCCCCACTTCCATCACTGCAATGTTCACCCGGTTTCGAAAAAAATATATGTAAGCCAATGCGGTCAGAGCCTCGAACTGGGTAATTGGGATATTATGATAACGGGATTTGTCTCGGATATCCAGCATTCCCCGGTCCAGATCTTCCATTGATATTTGTTTACCGTCTATACTGATTCGTTCATTCAAGGAGAGAATGTGAGGTGAAAGGTAACTCCCGCATCTGCAACCTGATCCGCTTAGGAGGGACGAGAGAATTGTGGTGACCGATCCCTTGCCGTTGGTGCCTCCCACGAGAACCGTGGTGAACTGTCGGTGAGGATCCCCAAATATTTTCAACAATTCTCGGACTCTATCCAGCGAAAGATCGATTCCGAACCTTTCAAGATAGTTATAATAGTCGATTCCTTCGCCTATTCCGTCCTTCTCTACCTTTATCGGTGACATGGAAGCAGCTATGGATATATCGACGTTGTATTTGTTGCTTATTATATATTCAGCAGAATTGTTCCCAACTGACTTCAATTCTGCTAACTATGACAAGTAACAGCTTGTCATGCCAGACAAATCTTTGATTTCGTCGAGGATTATCAATTTGTCAAACCTCGACTCCCGTAGGAAACCGCAGTTTCCGAGGGTGTCCGCTATGCTCCGCAGACCCCCGGGCTCTGCTACACCTTCGAAAACCTGTGGTTTTCTACAGGTGATGGAGAAACGAGTTTCTCCGAACCCTAATATA
>JASLWR010000064.1 GCA_030740765.1 Thermoplasmatota archaeon | reverse complement strand
GTAAACAAATTCATGACGGGGAAGGACGAGTTGGAGACGAAAGTAATCTTCGACCAATTCTACAAGGAACCACTTCTCGTCATGCCGGAATCTATCGAAGTCGTAAAACGATCCATAAGACAGGGCATAGCAGAAGGGGCCTTCGGAATGGGTTACATCGACAAAGAACAAATCGACGTCAGCTCATTGAAATTCGAGTCAAATATACCCACGACGGCCATATCTTTCGACGAGGGAGAAGTCCTGTTATCGAAAGAAAAAGTAACAGAGGCATTTACTAGGGCTAAAGAGGAGAAAGAACGGCTAAAAAGAGAAACGGGTGAAGAAGAAACCACCATCAGATCTGACGTAATCTCTGAGCCATCCGGAGTACTTGAAGAAGTGAAAAAAGACGAAGATAGTAAACCAAAGAAAGGCCCCAAGAGGTATAAGAAAATCTCACTACGGATCGAAGATATCCCTTCTTCAAAGATAGCGGACCTGAACCGTGGAGTTCTATTACCTCTGAGCAGAGAAGTGGGAGGTTTCAATTTCAACATGGAAATAAATATCGAAGCCGAGGACGGCGTCTCCGAGACGACTTTGAAAAATAAGATCAAAGAGACTATTTACCAGATTGGGGCGAAAGTGACGAAAGAAGAGGTGGAATGAGTTCTCTTGTAACCCAAGTATGTCTAATCCTTAGAAGCCATACAGTAACTGAAAGTTCGATCAAAGTTCCACTTCTATACCATATATACGTTCAGGCCAATCCTTGTGTATCTTGAAAGCATCCTCTTCACACAATAGCCCTTTGCCGATCATCTGGAAGGTTCTTCGCGGTATAGATTTTGGAACCATCACCGCTCCGGGTCTTTTCGGATCATCTATATAATCCGTCTCCATCATGAACCTTACACCTTTTTTAAGAGCCTTTTCTATGTTCTTTCTGCTGGCCAGGACCGATGGGAATAAACCGTGGTTTTCTTCTGGAAGGACCGAAGGACCGGAGAAATGTTTTATCACTTTATCCCGTGGACAACGGGAATCCTTTGCCAAGGAAGCCAATTCGGCGTATAGTTCTGCACCCCCACCTTCGGTATGTAAATGAACCGGACAGTCATTTTCCCGGGCAAGGGTCAGACCGTATTTCAGGATCTCATTGGATGCATTCATGATGTCCTCGGACACCGGGAAATGTGGTCTTCCAATCTCACCAATGGCTTGGACGAGCCCCTCCTCCACCATTGAGGCCGCGGTCTCCATCCCCTTCATCATGATCTCACGTCCTCTCTCAAGGCCGTGCTTCTTTTCAAGATACAAAAGGTTTACCGGGTACGGCCCTACAGCCACCGTCACCTGTACAGGGGTCCTTTTACGGATCCTGTCAGCCAGGTCCAATGTAATATCAAAACTCCTATTGAAGTCATTTTCATTTATCACAGGAGCACTATGATAAGGTTTATGCACCAGGACTACGTGGGTACCTCCAGTGCGAAAAAAATCCATAACGGCTTTCTCCATCAATCCGCCCGGGTCAAGGTGCATATGGTTATCGGTTATCGGAAATCGTTCCATACCCCGTAGATCGGGGTAAGCATCCAATAAGTTCTTCTCGAAACAAGCCATTGGGATCACTGCCAACCATATTGGTCCCGAATTATAATTTTTGGATATTAGGTTAAAATGAAAAAGTTTCATGAAGAGGATAATATGTGATTCAGTCGTTTTGATTTATTTTGTATCAGGCGAAGTAACTAAGGTCACCAGCAGAATCGGGAACACCTTCGTTACCCACCTCTTCCAGTTCCTTCAATCTCGCCTTCAGTATCTCGAGATCGGGAGATATCTTTTCAAGAGAGGTATAATCAAGCTTGAGATCGAATAGCTCACTGAGTACTTTTAAAACTGTCTTCGCACCCTGGGGGTCCGGGAAGAAACCGTGTGTCTCACCCATAAGACAAACACCTTCCAGATTGAATAATCTAGCTAGACCCAGTAAGAGTCCTGATGCGCCCACAATGCCGCTGGAGGGATGACCCGTTTCGAAATGAACCCCGTACTTTTTCATCTCACTAAGCAACTTTTCCCCCGTTGCAGCACCAAGGACCCTGGGTTCTTCAGGTATCTTCCGAACGCCGTACCCACCCAGGGTGATGATCTTCACAACGTTTAGGTCTTTCAAGAGTTTAAGGATACCGTAACTAAGGTCGTATTGTCCCTCGGAAGTGAGTCCCTGATAATCCCCAGTGAGTATCATCAATTCATGGTCCTTTTCTGTTTTCACATAATATATCTCGTTCTGCATGGGCTTTATGATCCCCTCATCGGTTACTAGTACCTGGGGAGGCAGGAAACGAGAATAGATCGATATTATCTTTTTCGCACTCAATTGATCGATAAGTAGTTTTGCAGCGATCTTTCCTACATCGCCAATACCGGGAAGTCCTTCGATGAGGACCGGATTCTTTAATTCCGGTTTATCAATGAAATCAATGATCACGTTATCCATTTTCTTACTCCCCGATGTTATTTAGAAGAAGTCTTCGGTATTTTCCCCACCTGTCTTCAGGTGAGAACCTGGGTGGAAAACATGGTGCTGTGGTGCTATCGCAGGATGAACACTTCGTTTTCATGGTATACTTGTTACACAGGCTGCATTTAAAAAGTGAAGTCTTCATTATTATTACCGCTCTATCGCTCGAATTTTCCATGGCCGCCGTTCTTTTCTATATAATCGATGGCCTTTTTCGCAGATGCTGCCATGGCATCTTCAGCGACCTTGTAGTTCGGAGCCTTAACCGATATCCTGTAGTTGGGTGCACCTATGTACGTGGTCTTGATCTCGGCTTCTTCGCTCGATTGTGATAGATTCAATGCTGTTCTGATGTGCTCAATGCCGTCGGAGGCGGGAGCAAATAACTTTAACACGTCGGATATGGTGACATAGGGAGGTGTGATATTTTTAAGAGCGATATCGATGAAAATAGGTATCCAATCCCCTTTATAACCGGATTCCTCCAAAGCCATTTTATTGATGGTAACAGATTCGAAGGCTGCATACAAAGATCCAAATTCTTCCACCAGGGAATAACCAAAACTCTCATAACTTTCATCGATGTCCATATCCAGCTTACCCAACACCAGTTCGAATAATTTCTCGGCCTTTTTCTCACTACGCCATTCCTGTATCTTTGCACGTTTCGCATGCTGGTTAACTCTTTTTAAAGAAAGGTCTACGTGCCCACGGGCAGGCACAACTTTGAGAACCTTGGACACCACTTTGGTGCCTTCACGAATGTAGTTACGGATGTATTTTACCCATCCTGATGCGATCTCAGCAATGTGAATAAATCCCTCTTTATCATGATACTCGTCAAGAGTTACGAATGCGCCATAGTTCTTCACTGTTTTTACTGAACAAAGCACCAATTCGTCCACGGTGGGCCATTCATACGGATTAACCATTGCGCTCCCTTTTTCTGTATTTACTGTCCACAACAGCCAGCACCTTGGATTTCACCCTCGCCTTTCCCCCTTTTGGCAGTGCCAGGGTGGAACCGCAGATGAGACATTTCACTATGATGTTGGCCTTGTTGAATATGACCTGTTCGTTCATGCAATCGTGACACTTGACCTTCAGGAACTTGCTCGTGGGCCAGTATTCGTATTTATCGGGAGCTTTCATAAACATGTTATCATCCTGTGAGTTGGAACTTCTTGGCTCTGATACACTTGCTCTGATGGGCCTTCTTGCACTGCTTGCATCTCTTGCGAAGGTAAATGCGTCTCGTGGGTTTTTCCCGGCCCTCAGGTTTGGGTCTCGGAAAACCCCTATATCCTTTCATAACTTTTCTGAATCGTCTTTGGCCCCATTTCAATTCGGAAGCGCGTTTCTTTTTCACCGGCTCCACTTCGTGAGATGTGTGGGTTTTACAAAACGGGCAGTAGGTACTTATATTCCTTGGTAATTTCATTCATTGCACCTTTGATATGATGTTATTTACTTTATTCTGTTTAAAGGTAGATATTATAGCAGGATTCGGTTCGGGATAATCTTTGAACCCCTATTAATATTTATCCGCAGAAATTCCCATCGAAGACCGTCCACCGTCGGTTACGGACGAGATGGGAAAACACTTCCTGCTTTGTCCTGAAGGAAGCTCGCTTCCGAAGGATGCCCGTTACACTCCGGGGCATCAAGATACCCCTGCATCCTCGGGACGACGTTACCCTGCGGATGCAGCGGAGCGGTACGGTCCGCAGACACTGAGGATGCAGCAACGCCAAAGGTGTTACGGAGCGAAGCGACTAAATATGGGTGATTCATCCGCAAGAATCCTCAGTGAATACACAAAATGCTCCATTTCATCCGACTCAATTATCATGCGCAACTTGTAGGAAATACCGTTGAATATTATTACCCTGGCCAAGGGATCGGAGGATCAGTCGTCCATGTTCCTATCAATAATGGTAATTTCGAATACAAGGGGCCTGCCGCCTACGTGCTTTTCGTCATCGGGGCCATAACCTTTCTCGGGTGGAACCTCAACCACTTTCGTCTGACCCTCTCTCATACCCTTTATCGCTTCTTCGAATCCTGGGATGACGCTGTTGTCCTGGGCATCGAAAGCTCCTCCCTGGTTGTGGTACCAACCATTCTCATTTTTTTCCTTTCCCCCTCCGTAATACACCAGGTTATAATCAATGTTTGCCGGGTGTTTATCGAGATCAGCGGTCCCAGGTGGTAAGGCTTCAACCGTATTCTTCGTGATAACACTGGCCTGTTTTGTCGGATCGCTCTTTGAGGAGGCAACTATCTTTATTTCCTTAAAGTTCTCGCTAGCTCCGGTGCTTACCCTGACGGTTACGATCTTGTATGTCCATTCGCCCTTGGCTACTTCCTTGACCTCATTTCCGCCTTCGAATTGAACCGTCCAACCTGATGGCGCATTGGAACTCAAAGCGAATGAGTCCTTGATATTACCTCGATTCTTCACGAGAAGGAGATACTGAGTGCCAACGGACGGGTCCACCTTGTGGAGACTGTACTCGTATGGCTCGTGGCTTCCATCACCTCCCTCCTTGGTTATGATCTTTAGGGAAACGCCATAAATATATTCATCGTCGGTACTTACGCTGGAAGTATAGGGATTGTCCTCATCTTGGACGATAACGAAGAAATAGAGAAAATAACCACCAATGATGGCTCCGATCACCAGTGCCAGTACGGCATACGATAACATACTGCTCTTCTTTGAATCCTCATCGTGAACTGATTTTCGGATGCTTTCTCGTATGGCTTCCTCGTCAATATCCTCGAAAATATCTCGTTTGGAACCGTGTTTTCCTTTCTTAAAACCGGTTGCAGCTCTCTTTTTTGCCAATAACACACCACCAGTATAGATATTATAAAATTTCGACAATCTCCACCTCGAACCAAACGTCCCTGTCTGCTCGTTCATCGTTAAAATCCACAATAATGTTCCCGGGACCCATTTCAGTTACCCTTCCCACGGTCCAGTTCGACCCTAGCTGATAGAATTTCTCATTGTAGTGCTTGTAGTCGAATGAATTGATAATAGTATTGAGATTCGTCCGGTTGCTGATATCATGCTTCAATGTTATTGTCCCGTCGGCGCTGGAGAGTGTTACAACATCGGATTCCCAGGGCAGCGAGTCTATTTTGAATCCCACAGCTGGCTGGTTATACAATATTATGTTGCCGTTTTCTTCCATACTCTCTATTATCACATCCCATTTCCATAAAGGATGGGTCAATGGAAGACCGTTCGAAGGCACTTCTTTTTCGAACATTTCAGCAAAACGTTCACTCGTCACGGTCTGATAAAGCGGTATCTTCTCCGTTATGGGGATCTCAACCTTCAGTTTATCATCATATTCAATAATTTCTTCCTTGGCGAATCTGAAGGAGTATTTGTCACCTACTTCATGGCCAATGATTTTGTCATCGAAGGTGGGGAATTTATCCTGGTCTTGATGATTACCCACGATATATATCGACCCCCACATTGGATAATCGAGAAAGGAGATTGCCTTTTGTTGTTGTTGATCATCTCTGATACTGGAATCGGACGTGTCGAACACCGGTCCACCGAGACGGTCCAAATAGCAGGTATACTGATATTCTACCTCGTCTCCCTCCAGAACGACGCGTATGGAAGTGGTATCGGTGTCTACCTCATCTGGTCTTGTGGCTGTAAAATATATTATGGAAACCAACAGCACTACCACAGCGCCAACTATTACACCAAACCATATCTTGTTTTCTATTTTCATCTCATCACCTTGTACCCCGTACCGGAAATCTGGAAAATGCCATATCATTTTTATAACTTTGCATTAAATTTTTTTCGGTAATAGCCATTCAAACATCTTTGTTATACTCGGAACGTCTTGTTCCTCCCCGCGAGATTTACGATAAGAAGATCCAAATGTTTCTTTAGAATGTTACTAGATTCGCTCCCACCGCCGATCTGTACTGAGAACCAATCATCATCTTTGAAGAACCTTGTCTTTATAACCTGCACTGCCGGATCCCAGAATTTGCTGTCCGGTATGATCCCAAAATCCTCTTCCGTCTCGAGACGAGCAGAGGTATTCTTCTCTAGAGAAGGTATGGCCCGACCAGTGATGATACCGCCGAATATCTTTCCTCTTCCTCCCATCCCACCTGAGTAGCCGGTAATAATACTGAGTTCGGGGGTGCTCAACAAACCCGGATATTTCCTTGTTGCGCTGTCAGCAAGCCTGAAATCGGTGAATTTCTGGGAATCCATCGATACGATGGTCAAATATTTCTCGAGTTCCTCACGGTTGAATCCTCGTGAACTCCAAGTTGATTTCTGCTCGCTTACCTCGATCACGATATTTTTCCAACCTTCGTAATAGAAAAGTGATGAAAGGATGCCTCTTGTCTGTTCATTGGGCTGGCGTGGGATGAAGAGAGCCAGTCCCTTTACTCCCTTGATACAGGTCTTATCAAGTCTTTCAGCCAATTTCGAAAGCTGCTTGCGGTCAATGGCCATTCGATTGCGAATCTTTTCGATTTCCTGGGAATAGAATTTCTGCTCTTTCATGTCGGAAGAAACGATATCCTCCATCTCAATTGATATATTAGCTTGAAGGTACATTTCCAGTTTATCTTCGTCGGTCTTGATAGTTGCCTCTAAAGTTATTTTTTCCTCGCTTATTCCCTTGAATACTTCTTTGGAAAATTGGCCAAACACAATTCTGATATGTTCGGCGAAATTGAATAATACCTCTACTGGGGCGATCCTTTCCCTAAACCGATCAAGGAAAAAATTCTCACATATGTTATTTAGTGGTTCTTCGTAGAAATCGTAGAACATGCCCATCTGCATGTCTTTCTTACCCAGGAGAAGTGATGTGGCTATAGATAACTTGATCACGAGATCCACATCGATTCCCTGGGAGGACGTGTGAAATTTGAGCTGGTTGGAACCTATATCATGGGAAAGGAGATGTAGATAATCGGCGATGGTTGCCTGTAATACCAGATAGCGAATCCTTTTGGAAAGTTTCAAGAAATCATGCTTGATGAAATCCGGGTAGCTGAGATTCGGATTTACAATACCAAACAATAGATAGGCCATCAATGAGGTGGCGGTTGGAGGCAACTCATCCTCTTCATTATGGGCACTGAATAAAAAAAATCTTGGAGAATTCAGATGAATCGGATTGTTCGTAATATGGTGGTCAACACAGAAAACGTTTGGGGGTGACTCCTCACCTGTTTGATCCGTTCCCGGATGTGGGTCCGGGGGTTTTATGTCTACGAACAAGTAGAGGTTCGATTCGTCGAGTTTAACCTCATTGATCATCAGATGGTTAAGCGGAAAGATGTCTCCAGCCCTGATGCCAAATCCAAGACCATTGAGCAATTCCTTTGCAATGAGAGACGAAGCGAATCCGTCCATATCATTGTGGAAGAATATCTTTGCCACGGGGAATCTTTTTTTCATATTTTGGAGGGTGTTGATAAACTTTTTCCCTCGAGATAACGGTGGATCATTGCTTTCGTTATTGACTTTTTCCCTAGTGATGTCAACTGATTCGTTTCTTCCTGCACTTATGCTGATTGGGTCGGCCTTGTTCTCTTTTTCGATATCGAGAAACCTCTTAGCACTATTTTCATTTTTATAATCATTCTTTTCTTCCATCTGGATCTCTCTTGTTCTTCTACCCGATATTAAAAATAATTAACTACCCTTCACGATAGCCACCGAGGCGCTGGCACCAATTCTCGTGGCACCGGCATCTACCATTGCCTTAGCGGTTTTGAAGTCCCTTATCCCGCCCGACGCCTTTATACCCATCTCGGGGCCTACGGTGCTCCTCATGAGGGCGATATCTTCCACCGTGGCTCCACCTGGTCCGAATCCCGTAGAGGTCTTGACGAAATCCGCTCCTGCCATCTTGGAGATGATGCATCCTCGAATCTTTTCCTCCTTTGTAAGAAGAGCGGTCTCAAGGATCACTTTAACTATGGCCTTTCCCTTCGATGCGTCCACAACCCCCTGGATATCCCTCCTTACGAGCTCATCGTTACCTGATTTCAGAGCACCGATATTTATCACCATGTCAATTTCATCTGCACCGTTGGCTATGGCGTCCCTCGTTTCGATTACCTTGGCTGTTGGCGTAGTTGCACCCAGTGGAAAACCTATAACGGTGGTTATCCTGACAGGACTGCCCGCTAGAATTGATGCAGCTTGGTGAACGTAGGATGGGTTAACGCAAACGGATGCAAACTGGTATTCTCTCGCCTCCAAGCATAATTTCCCGACCTCTTCTCCGGTTGCATCCGGCTTGAGGATGGTGTGATCGATCAATCGGGCGATCTTTGGATCCGCGACATTCACACCCAGCGAAGCGCCAATTCTGTCGGCCCCGGCATTGATGATGTTCTTCACCCCTTGTGAGTTCCGGTTTACACACAACCCACATCCCATGCATTCATCATGCCCCTGCGGGCATTTTTCCGTTAGTTCCACGGCTCCAGGAGTTTTCTCTATATGTTTCTCGGAATCCGTCATGCCGATACCCACAGATGCCAACCTCTTCTCCAGATCGGAAATGATCCCGCGAACACAAACGGGCGTGTCCTCGCTGGTCTGGCTTGAGAATAGGGGACAAGTGGAAATTACTCTTTTCCCGGCAATGATTGCTTCACTAACCAGGTGTTCTGCCGGTGTGATCGGAGCGAAATTCGCGATTCTAGAACCGCTGGCGATGTCAAGGTCCGGTATGTAGATTGTATCAATTCCCTGAATAAGCGAAATGATTCCCCTTGCGCCCCCAAGGTCCACTTCATCCTTCACCTCGGTCTTCAATAGGTGAGACAGACGATTCCGCGAGATTCCTTTGGAAGCCCACCGGGAGAGAATTATCGTGGTCAACTTTGCATTTCCCGCTATACTCTCAATCTCCCTAGATAATGAATCGGCATCCAACTTACCGCTAAGAATGACCACTAGAGCATTGTTTCCATGAAAGGAACGAGGGATTTTCCCGGTCTCTTTTCGCTCATCGGGATCCCTGATACGTGCCAGTACCTCTCTTGTTATCCTGTCGATCACTTCATTTTGATCCATAATATCACTTGCAGAGCCCATTCTCTCAAACCCTGAAAACGGGGCGGACCCAAATTTATCTGATTCACCGGGGACGTCCTGGCCTCCAGCGGAAGAGGGTACATCCTCTATTTATTAATCGATCATTTCTTCTTAGCACTCTTTGGGAGCGAGGGAAGAATGAATTCAACTTCCTCGTGAGGTCTCGGTATGACGTGTACTGATACCAGCTCACCTACTTTCGATGCCGCGGCCGCACCTGCGTCCACTGCCGCCTTCACTGCACCGACTTCCCCACGGACCATTACTGAGACGTAGCCGCCTCCTACGAATTCTTTACCGATAAGACGCACCTTGGCCGCTTTTACCATGGCATCGGCTGCCTCAATCGCACCTATCTCGCCTTTTGTTTCGATCATTCCTAATGCTACTTCCATTTTCGTTCCTCCAGTATTTAATTTAATGATTATTACCTAATGCTAGTCGGCTTTTATTTAATGATTATCCCGAATAAGTTATTTCAATAAATTTTTTATCGTTTTAAGCTCAAATAATCGGTATGGTACTCGTCTATGAAGCCCACGATGGCATCGTCCAACGGCACCAATCCCCCAAAGGGAAAGGTGGCTTCTTTCTTGGTTACGATATATACGAAATCGCCTTCACCAGTGGTTCCCAACGCATCACCGGCGGCGATCAGCCTTCCCTTTGGAGTTCGATCGTCGTTCAATGGCTGTACCAGCAATAGTTTGATACCTTTCAGCGTATCCACCTTCTGGGTCGCCACAACGGTTCCGACAACTTTTGCTATATACATGTTCACCCCTTTATCTTTCCTGTTACTTGAGTTATCAATTTATTTAACTATCTTTTCAGATATCTTGCTTCTATTGCCATTATCTTATTCACCCGTCTTCCATGTCTTCCCCCGGCGAAATCCGTCTCCAGGAATTTCTTCACGATCTCTATTGCGAGGGCGTCACCGATGACCCTGCCTCCCAATACAAGCACGTTCGCATTGTTATGCTCCCTTGCGTTATTAGCGGTGAATATATCCCAGCAAAGGGCGGCCCGTATTCCGGGAACCTTGTTCGCCACCATTGCACTAGCGATACCTACTCCGTCGATCATTATCCCTACATTATTATCGGTTGTGGCCACGGCATCCGCAACTAAAAAAGCTATGTCCGGATAATCCACAGGGTCCGGTGAATGACAGCCGAAATCCACGATCTCCTTTCCACCGCTCTCAAGAAATTTTTTTAGCTTTATTTTCAGCTCGAAACCGCCATGGTCGCAGCCTATGATTATTTTTCCGATATTATGACCTCCTAGCAAAGCTCAATTATTCTTTTAAATTTGTCGGGAGAAAGGGATGCACCACCTACCAGAAACCCGTCGATATCCTTTTCTTTTATTAAGCTTTCCGTGTTTTCGGGAGTGACGCTCCCCCCGTAAAGAATGAGTATGTCTCTGGCTGTTGAGTAATCATAGATCTGTGTTAAAGTTTCCCGGATAAATGAGTGTACATTACGAGCTTGTTCCGGCGTCGCGGTCCGTCCCGTACCGATTGCCCATACCGGCTCATAGGCAACGACCAGACTCGTGGATTGGCGAGGCGTAGTCCCGTTCAGCCCCAATCGAAGCTGGTTTCTGATAATCCTGAAGGTCGCATTCTGTTCCCGCTGGTCAAGGGTCTCGCCGACGCATAGGATTGGGACGATCCCGTGGTTGATGGCTGATATGACCTTCAGGTTGATGTCATGGTCCTTTTCATTGAATATATGTCTCCTCTCTGAGTGACCCAGAATCACGAACTCGCACCCAGCATCCTTGACCATAAGGGGTGATATCTCACTGGTGAAAGCACCCCGAATCTCGTGATGCATATTTTGGGCGCCTATTCTTATACCGCTGCCGGCCAGGGCATTGATCATCATTGGAGCCAAATATATCGGGGGAAATATCACCACTTCTTTCCTATCAATATTCATACTCTTGACCTTTGCCGCAAATACTCTTGCCTCCCCCGTGGTCATGTTCATTTTCCAATTGGCTGCGATCATTTTTTCCTTATTGATATTCATCTTGAAGTTATGAAGGGGTTTCCGTACATCTGCACTCCCTGCGATGGGGGGATCCTTGACATTAGCTTCATTCACCGCCATGGCATCCCTCACCATTCTTTCGATCATTTTTTTCAATTTATCTTCGTTCATACAATACCCCTTATTCAATTCAGCAGAATCGTTCCCTCGATTCTGCGAACATTATCAATTGGTCAAACTTCACTTTTTGGCAAAGTTTGCCCATTTGACAACATACTGAGGTGGTCGAAACGTTTTAGTTTACCGAAAGCCTCGATATAGTCCACAACACCGATTATTACTGTATTTACCGCTAGCCTATCTCCTTTCGGAGTCACTTTTTTAACTCCTTTCATGACCTGTGTGCACGAGCCCCCTTCCTGAATTAGGAGAACATAGTCGCCGACTCCTGCCTGAGCGCAATCGAGAGCAAGTATCGTGTCTCCATTCATGTTACCCTCAGTGTCAACTGGCTTTACTGCCATTATCTTGAATCCATCGTGGTCGGGCAGTTTGCAGCTTGCCACGAGGTTGCCTATTACCCTGCAGAGTCTCATCCTAGTTTCCTTCCTTATTTCAATTTTTACATAAGTATATTTTTCAATTCGGGGTGCGGTGAGGGTATAATTACCGTACCCAAGAGTAATCCTTCCTCCTTAATCGCATCAACACCACCTTGGACGGCAGATCGAACATCTGCCACCTCTCCTGTGATTATCACGAATGCTTTTCCACCCAGGGCCCGTGCGAGCCGAACCTCCACCAGTTCCACGTCGGCAGTCTTGACTGCTTTATCTGCGGCTACCACGGCTGAGACCGATGAGTAGGCATCTATTACACCAACCGCACCCATCTCCGTGATATCGGTGGTCCCCGCAATGGCTGGAAATACCTTTTCGTGAACTTGGGGAATTACATTGACGTCAATAAGGAAGCCCGCGGAAATCTTCTTTCCGTCATCGATAGAATTCTGGACCGCAGCCACCTCGCCCGTAATGATTATCAGGTATTTCCCAGGGCAGATTGGTGATGAAAAAAGCAGTTTAACTTCGGAGGCCTTGAGGAGTGTATCCGTAACTTCGATCCCCTTCGCTATACTGTTGAATTCCATCAGTCCGATTGCTTCCCTCATTATTCATCACTCTCTATCGTAATGGAATTTTTTATATTTGTAATTATACCGCTTATACTGGCGTGGTAGTTCGCACTCAGTGCACTATCGGGTATAGTGGCGATAATCTGTCCTCTCTCCACCTTATCACCAACCTTGATGACCGAGATAGCCGGTGCGCCGATATGTTGTTTCAACGGGATCGTAACTCTGTTTACCTTGACCTCCGAATCGTTCATAGGCGCATCCCGGTCATACTCTGCGAGACCCAACCTCGATATCAATCTTTTTACAGGTATTTTACGGTAATCACGAAATTCGTTTACCCTCAATCCTTCTCTATCGTGTGGATTATTCAACCCGGCCGCCGCAAGTTCTTTTTTAGTTTTGCCCATCATTCCGCAGGGGTCCAAGCCCATGGGACAGCCGTAATGAGTACATACTCCGCATTCCACGCACAGGAATGATGTGGTCATGTGGCTTGATTCGCTGATTATTCCATAGGCAATTCCCTTCATTACCTTGTCAGGACATACGAATTTACCAAGATTCCTCCTTGGACATACATCAGTACACATCTGG
The DNA here is from genome assembly GCA_030740765.1 of Thermoplasmatota archaeon. Classification (GTDB taxonomy): domain Archaea; phylum Thermoplasmatota; class Penumbrarchaeia; order JASLWR01; family JASLWR01; genus JASLWR01. Next base: position 4,641 of record JASLWR010000064.1, on the reverse strand, counting down.
CATTGTATGCATGCTGAAATCGTATATTTTATATTTATTCTGGGCGGTCGTTTCTTGCTTCTTACAACATAATGATCTTCCGGTAGAACGATTATCCCGGATGTTGTTTTCGTGATCGGATCTTCCATTGACGACACCAGTTTCCCCATCATGGGTCCGCCAGTGATAACTGAGACAGTGTTCAGGGAGGTGCCACCGGCAGATTCTATGGCCTTTGATAAGGGCGTTCCTATGGGGAAACGTCGTGTCTGCGGTTCTTTAACTGCCCCGGTTATTGTAACCCATCTCTGGGTTACGCTCTTTCCTTCCACAGCTTCCGATATCTGGGCCAGGGTACCCACGTTGTTCACCACAACGCCGACATCGAGAGGGATACCGCCTTCAGGAATTATTTTATGTAGAATTTCGTAGACCAGAACTTGTTCGTCTCCAGCCGGATAGAAGTTATCGAGAGTGAATAGCTCGATTCTATCATTTTTTTCTTTCTCCAATGCATCACTAAGTTCCCTTACCGCTATCGAGTATTTCTTCTTAAGTCCAATATAACCTTTATGGGCCCCGGTGAGTTCCATGGCTATTTTCAATCCATCAACGATCTTTTCCGGCCATCTCTCCATCATCTGTCGGTCACAACATAGGAGCGGCTCGCATTCGGCCCCATTGGCGATAACAAAGTCTACCTTTCCACCCAGTTTGACGTGGGTGGGGAACCCTGCACCTCCAGCACCGATTATCCCGGCATTTCGAATTAGTGATAGATTTTGGGGTCCCAACTATTCACACCTCTTCAATGCTAATTCTTACTTGTCTCTATACAATTCTCAGCGAATCTTTCAAAGTACACCGTCGTACTCTTGCAAAGTGCCTTGATCTCGTTACCCCTTCACCTGTAGGACCGGCTATGGTCAAGGAGCAGAAACCTTCACCACCCATACCCAGGCCGGCATAGGATGGTGCGTTCTTAACGAATATCGAAGTCTCTATCATTCGACCCACTTTCGTCATGTTCACAACATTTTCCGAATGCATGCACGCCGTATGCCTGAATCCGTGTTCCGCCCGCAATCCCCATTCCAATGCCTCATCCAAGGAATCGACTCTGACGATAGCGAGAACCGGCATTAACATCTCGCCCAGGACAAAGGGATGGTCATGTTCGACCTCCGCTATAACCAACCTTGAATCGAACGCATTGGTAATTCCTATGTTTCGAAGTATCTTACCCGCATCCTGCCCAACCCATTGTGTATCCACCAGCGGGTGCTCTCCGGAACTGTCCTTGAAAAGCAATTCTACAGCTTGTTTAATCTGCTGACCTTTTATCTCGTAAGCACCGTGCTTCTTCATCTCGGTGATCAATCTATCGGCCACGGTCCTGAATACAAAGACCTCCTTCTCGGCTATACATAAAATATTGTTATCGAAACTGGCACCGTCTACCGTATTCTTTGCAGCCTTTGAGATGTCTGCGGTATCGTCGATGAAAACCGGAGGATTGCCGGGACCAGCTGCAATACATTTTTTACCTCTCGTAAGACCGTATTTCACAACTCCCTCGCCCCCCGTGACCACCAAAAGCCTTATACCGGGATGGTTCATCAATTCCTGGCTGGTCTTGATGTCCGGCTCTTCAACTGAGCAAATCAGGTTCTTCGGTCCGCCAGCAGATATTATGGCCCTGTTAAGAAGTTTTATTGTTTCGAGGCTGACCTTCTTTGCTCGGGGATGCGGGTTGAAAACCACCGAATTACCGGCGGCGATCATACCTAGGGAATTGGACGTGATTGTGGAGGTAGGATTCGTAGTGGGTGTGACGCTCCCGATAACACCGTATGGTCCGTATTCGTACAAAACAAGACCGTCATCACCCGTGCGGGCCTCTGTAATAAGATCTTCGCATCCCGGTGCCTTTTTTGCAGCTAGTATGTTCTTCTTGATCTTGTCAGGGTATCGACCCAATCTCGTTTCCTCCACGGCCAACTTTGCCAAAGGGTCAGCATTCCGAAGGATCATTGTCCTCATGGAGCCTATCAGCTCTGCCCGTTTCTCAAAGCTCAATTCAATAAGCTTCTTCTGTGCGATCCCGGCATGCCTTATGCACTCGTCGATGGTTTTGTAGATACCTGTGGAACCCCCTCCCATCGGTCCACCAGAAATTGCTTGTCCGTATTTCAATTCCATCTTCACCTTGCGGGTGATATCGTCCACCATCATGGATATTTTAGACTCGTTAATTTCCATTTACCTATCCTCCTACTTATCTTTTTGAATATGTCAATTTCCCCTCGACATCGACAAAATCGACAATAGCCATTATCGTGCAATCAGAGGGTTTGTTCTCAGTGAGAGCTGTCATCCTACCTGAGCTTCCCTGGACAATCAACACTATCTCATCCTGGCCGGCCCCCACTGCATCTATCGCTACAAGAGGTTCACCGTAGCTTTTTAGATGAATAAAATCCACTGGTTGCACTATAAGAAGTTTGAAGCTCTTGATGTTCTTATCCTTTATTGTGGATACTACGTTTCCTATTACACGGCACAGTTTCATACTATATCTCCTACATTAATTTTTTACTCTACTGAATTTATTCTTATACCTAGTTCCTTTGCCTTGTCCTTGGCAAGGGGGGTCACAACGACATTGGGAAGAATGTTGATGTCCCAGAGTTTGTTCTCCCGGAACTCCTTTATCGTCTCCTCAGTGATCACTTTTCCTTGAAATAGGTTCTTTTTAAAAGATATGTTTGACGTGAAATCGGATATGGGCAAGAGCTTCACACCGATACCCGATAAACTCTTCGTAATCTCATTCGATGCTTCGTTGATCAAGGGAGATGGCATCACATTTTCTCCTGGTATGATGCTGTCCGTGGCTACACATACGCTTTTCCCGGAAATAATGGAACTGACCGCCAGATGGACGAATTGATCGTCATCATCAAGCGCGGCCAACCGCCTTGCTAGAGAAAAGCCTATAACCGGGAAAAAAATTGTGGAATAATTATGCAAATCCAGTATGATTCGTGGTAATTCGCTCACATAAATGAAATTGATGCCCATCACAGGTAGCAGACCTCCCTTCCGGCACAATCCGTCCACGTCATCCGAAAGAACAACTGTTATGGATATCCCGTTGGCCTCCAGTTCTCTTAACCGGTAAAACACCTCCCCGAGCTTTGGATCGATGCGGTTTAGCACTACGAGTACAGAGGCGGGATCGTTATTAGTACCGGAACTGGATTTTGGTGTCATTAACCGTTTCCGTACTTCCCGGTAGACCATTTCCTGAAGTTCATGCGGTTCCATCACTACACCCTGAAATGACCTGGATCATTACCATTCGGTACCTTTGATCCCCTCGATCGCTTTTGTGGCTGCTTCGGCGGCTGCCTGCACATCGGCCTCCCATCCACTGATATACAGCCTCCCAAATGCGCCTGCAGCCCGTATGCCTACAATAGATATATCCGCAGCTTTCTCTGCTTCGTTGGCCGCAAATGTAATATAACCTGAGGGCTGAGTCTCCATGATGAACAACGACTGGTCGTGTAATATCATCATCCCTCTCCACGTCCGGTTGAGTATCATCGACTGGTAATCATCAATTTTTTTAATGATCTGATTGGTAACCACCTTTGGTTTCAATCGTTCTTCCTCTTTGAGCCCAAGGGCATCGAGAATTGCCTGGCCGGCAGTTAGGACCTCCGCCTGTGACTCGTGGTGAATCTCCAATAGACCAAAAGCCCTTTCTACTATCAGCTCTGCAGGTCTGACATTCGTTTGTTTCAACGCCACATCCGTAACTCTGTTAATCGGCATGCCGGGAGCCGTTTCAACGTATATCGAAGCCATTCCCGATACTGGAAGATATCCCTTTGCCACAGTCGCCTGGTAAGCTGCGAACTGGGGTTGCATCTTGTCTAGAAAAATATATGTTCTTAACGTTAATTCCTTGCCCAAGCTTATCACCTTAAATCTGTATTGCGGGTATTTGTTTTATACATATGGTCAAAAGTAAGAAAATTGAAAGAACCAAAGATTCATCCTTCATGAAGGGAGCTAGTTATCATACCTTGATGAGATCATTGATTTGTTTAGAATCAAACCTTTGATGATACTTGCAGAATCGCAGCTCATTGGATTAATAGCTGAGGTCTTCTTAGTGAGGCGATTCCATCATGATCGATCCTGCTTTATATTTTCGAATTCCAACTAATTTGGCCCTTCATATTTATTAATTTTCACTGATTTTAGCCATTAGATACATTTCATTGTCAATTACGATTGGGATATTGGTGGTGATAGTAAAAGCGGAACGATGCAACTGGTGGTAAAGTTAATAATTGTAGTTGTAATTATTATTATTCTCGTTACGGTTTTATATTTGGTTCATAGAGCCAGAAAGAAAAAAGATGAAGACATCCCCTATATGGATAAACCAAAGGAATATTGCCGAAAAATTCGACTGTATTCAACACTGAAAAGTCTGCAAATCGGTTTATATTTTTATTCGAAAAGCAATATGATTACAAATATGTTCTTCGTTTATAAATCAATTTCGGGGAATGTCCTCGAAAACACCGCATAATTATAATAGTTAATTGTGTATACCTACATTATGGCAAGACCGAGAAGTAA
>JASLWR010000063.1:271-18417 GCA_030740765.1 Thermoplasmatota archaeon | reverse complement strand
ACAATCCGAAGGTCAGGAAGAAAACCCAGTTGGCGTATGCGAATCGAATGTCGAATGAATTCGTAAGTTCCTCGGCACCAATACTGGCTATAAGAGCATCTTTGGATACGATGGAAAGGCAAACTAGGAAGAGGTCGGATGGATTTAATAGCGACATAAAATTGCTCACAGAGACGGTCTCAAGTCCGAACAACTCGGAGATACCCAGACCCAGCACTCCCCATAACATGTTCAGGAGAACCCAGATCCCGATGCCAGCCAGAATAGCTGTACCCGTGGTTTTAGCTAGTATAGAAACGAAAATCTCGATGGCAATGTAAATCGCAATCAGAAGTACCATTAAACCAATAAAAGTTATGATAACCGATGGACTGGGCCACTTATCGGAGACAAGAGACATGATCCATACGGCTCCGAACAATACTACAACGAATGGCGCTGTCATTGCACCAGTAATACCCAAGTATTTTCCGAGAATGACTGATTCTCTCGGAAATGGTTTTGTTAACAGAATATCAAGGGACTTATCAGCTTTTTCTCTGGAGATTGCGTCGAAAGATAATACAATTGCGGAAAGCGATACGATGAAGCTCGCAATGGAGGCCACGATTATTATCACGAAATCAGGACCCAGATTAACAGGAAGACCACTAAGAGAAGTATCTTCTTTTTTTATTACCGGGGGTTCCTTGATAGTAACATCGGCTATTGGGGAATATGACCCGGAATTAAATGCCTTGATTGTGTAGTTTCCCGGTTCCATATTTACAGGCAATGTACCAGTTGAATTTGTTATACCATATTGTTCATCGTTTATGAAAATTTCAGCATCATCGTAAAGATTACCCGAATGGTCAACCACATGGACTATTACGCCGACCTGGCGGTAATCGCCGAGCAGGTCATTAAGATCGGTTTCCTTCCCTAATGAAATTTCTTCCAATTTCAAATCGAAAATAGGGGAAATTTCGAGACTGATATCCGAATAATTCGTAATATTCTTTTCAATTTTAAATGATGAGCTTGCAGTTGCGGGCTCCAAATTCACCTCATATTCTTTTGCAGGGAGATTATAATAAACAGAAATTCCTGAGAGGTTGGTTCTGTTAAATCCTCCCGGTATATCCTCACCCCAAGTCTCAAATACAGTGAACTTTTTCTTAGCTGCAGGATCCCCATTACCATAATATGTGAAGATCATAACATCGTTTGCATATCCTTCACCATCAAGGTCCAAAACATGAGCCGATATGAAAACATTACCCATAGCTTCTTTGATGATCTCTTCGGGTATTTTGAAAGAAATTTCTCCAGGAGCCTGAGTGAAAAACGTCGTAAGTCCGTATGAACCACCAAGCATCACGAGAGAAAAGATAATTATCAAAACAAGCATGCGGACCGTTTTCAGGTTCTGTATGAATTCCCATTTGGCGATAACCCTGATTCCCCGAAAAAGATGTTTAAAATAGGAACTTATTCCAATCCGTTCCGTTTTTCGATCATTTATTGAGCGAGGTTCAGCTACTTTTTCACCCATTATTTCCCACCCCCACCAGTAAGGTTCAGGTAAATATCTTCCAACGAAACGTGTTTAACGTTTATGGAATACACGCCAATCTTATTACGTACCAGTTCATTGTTAACTTCCGGAATCCGTTTTTTGGAGTCAACCCTGAAAAAATATTCTTTGCCTACCTTTTGAGCGGCTTTTATACCATCCATCTCCCCAAACGATGAAAGGACCTCATCTGCAACATCATCCATTTGAAATGCTACGGTCATTTCAGTGGAACTACCTTCGATCTTCTTCTGCAGATAATCAATGGATCCAGAATCTACAATTTTGCCCTGGTGTATTATCCCTACCATGTCACAGATCTGTTCTACTTCGGTCAGGAGATGGGACGAAAGAAAGATGGTAATGCCTTCATTACTCAGGCTCCTTATTCTGTTTCGGAACTCGTATGTCCCTTGTGGATCGAGACCGGATGTTGGTTCATCCAGTATTAAAAGATCCGGTTCATTGAAAAGTGCAACACAGAATGTTAGGCGCTTGCGCATACCATGGGAATAATTCTTGACCTTGCGGTAAATTGCATCGCCCAGGCCAATATCTTCGAGCAGTTCCAGTGACCTTTGCCGACGCACTTTTTTCGGTTTGCCGTAGAACTCGCCGTAATACATCAGTACATTGAGGCCGGTTAAATTACCATAAAAACCGGAATTTTCAGGCATCAAGCCGATACGTTTTTTTACCTCAAGAGGTTGTTTGATTATATCATAACCACATACTCTCGCAGTCCCGGAGGTTGGAGGCAGGATTGTGGAAATCATCTTAATGGTGGTAGTCTTACCGGCCCCGTTCGGACCCAGGTATCCGAAGATAGTCCCCTCGTCAACACTATAATTGATATTATCCACAGCGGTTACAGGTGGGCGGCGGAAATTCTTGAAAACCTTCGTTAGACCCTCTGTCACGATCATTAAGTTCTGTAAAGGGGAATAAAAGTAAAATAAATTTGGGTTAAAAAGGTTCATTCCATGCGCAACGATATGCACTTATTCCATAACTACCCGTAAAGAATCAAATCAAGCAAACCGGAAGAAGTAATCGAAAATGAAATATCGGATAATTACTAGAACCGTATAAACTATTTATTTAGCGGTATCTGCTCTTCCGTGCGCCCGTTTTACTACGAGCAATCAGATTGCTCTGCGCCTTCGGGGGGGTTACCCCTCAGACGATACTGCTAACATTGTCAAGCTGCGAATCTTGATGTCTCTACGACACATCTAGTCCTTTCGAGGCGTTACTCGAAAGGCTTTGCACCATTAACAATATATAGCAAAATTAACCTATTACCGTCTAAATAGTATAATGGAGGCAAATTTTCTTTGAAAAACGAATTGAAAAGAGTGTTGTACTGGGACCTAGGCATCCCCCGCCCACCGGTCAGGATCGTGTTACACCCCACAGATAAGAGCAACCTCAAATCCATCTGGAGTTGGGATAAGGAAAATAAGGGGGCGGAATCCCATGGAGCGATTGAAACAAAAGTACTCCATAAGATCGTAAGAGATGGCTGCAAGATGGGGGTGAATGAATGGATCATTTCAGGCGGGGGTGAACCGATGCTTATGAGGGAGTCCTTGATAGACTCAATGCGGTTCATAAAGGAAAATCTCAATTACGGCGAACTTCATACCAACGGTACTATGTTCACCTCGGACATAATAAACGACATGGTGGAAATTGCATGGGATCATATAGTGGTCTGCCTTCCTTCTCCCGAAAAGGAGAACAATGACGAGATCGTCGCTACAAAGGGCGCCTTCTTGCGGGTTGTGGAAGGATTGGAAATGTTTAAGGACATGAAGGATGAATTGAGTGTGAGCTTGCCCGTCATAGACATATATATGCCTCTGATGCCGCAGAACCTGGATGAAGTGGGTGGCATGTTGAAGTTCGCAAAGAGAAAGGGAGTAAGTACGCTAATCGTTAAACCAGGGTTATCGATGTCCGATGTGACGGATGAAGAATCAATAATGACCGAGGAACAGGTCACCAAGTTCACAAATGATGTACCGCGAATTCGCTCACTATCAAGATCACTCCGCATGGGAATCGAAATTGGACCATTGGAACCACCAGAGGGACCGGCTCCGCAGCTGCCATGGACCCCTGCAGAAAGTAAAAAAACGGAGGAGGCCGGAAAGGACGATAAAGTCGGTCAGCTTGACCCGAAGAACGTATACTGTCTCGAACCGTTCCTAACAATGATGATACGCCCGTCAGGAGTGTTTGGCCCCTGCGGCGTTTCCTCCTATGCCCAGGAGAGGGGAAAGGACTACCTTTCACCGGAAGGGCTCGCCACCCAGAGCCTTGAGGATATCTGGTACGGGCATTTCTTCTCGCTGCTTAGAGATAACGCCAAGACGGGCTTTCCTGCAAATTACTGTGTGGGATGCACACCGGAGCTCCGCAAGAAACAAGAATCACTTATAAAGGCTCTGCGACTAAAAAGAGATCGGTTCCTGGACCTGGCGATAAAAAAGATAATGCAGGAAGCGGAGAAGGACGACACCGACAAGGAGGTCCGGAAGCGGCTGAGGGAGATTAAGAATCTGAAATCGGAATACGAGAAACTCGAGGGTAAATTACAGATAATGAGGGAGTTTCACGTCAACCTCGAAGACATACGCTCCAGCAAATTATACCGTATTCTTAGGAGCCTACGGGTATTTCGGGAGTGAATAATCCGGTTTTAGGGCCTGGTGTTCGAACCAGATTTCTTAATAACTGATTGGTTAATCTTGTACCAATCAGGTTATATATGAGTTATGTGTATTTTAAACATAGATAGTAACATCTAAGCGACCTAAAGTGATATCTCATGGGCCAGATCATGCAAAGATGTTTGGTGTTCGTTCTTGCCATAATAATGATGATAACATTTCCAATAATATCAGGAATTGGAGAGAGGACGAACCGTGGGGACATAACAGGATATACCAGTGATACCGTCTTCTTCCAAGGCAGCGGCAGCCGGGACAATGTCGCAATCATAAACTTCACCTGGAACTTCCTTTATTACAATACCGAACATACACTATTTGGGAGTAATCAATCCTTTAGCTTCACCAGTCCCGGTATTTACAATATCACACTTACGGTAAGTGACGCGGAAAGGAACCTAGGCAGGGATAACCTGACGGTCACTGTCATCGGGAAAACAATTCCCGAACTGCCTGAACTTATCGAAATCGACAGCGATGGCGACGGGTGGAACGATACCTTCGAGAATGCATCCGGCAGCGACCCCCTTGACCCTCTATCTACACCCATCGATTGGGATGCCGATGGATGGAAAAACATCGTCGAACAATTCGCAGGCACTGATCCATATAATCCGTTATCATACCCTGGAGCCGGAATGGAAGACGACGATGTGCCTACTCCCGACAGTGAAAAAGATTCCGACAACGACACCTACAACGACACCTATGAACTAGAACAGGGCAGCGACCCGTATAACCCTCTCTCAACGCCGCTCGACTGGGATGGTGACGGAATACCCAATGAGGATGACGCCTACCCGCGCGATCCGAAAAGGTGGAATGAGGAAGGTACGAGCATTTTTACCATCCTTTCAATTGTTGTACTGATATCTTTGATTCTACTTTCCTGTCTTATCGCTTATACGAGAATAAAACAGAAAAAGATCCTTGACAACGATATAAGGCAAAACCTCTACGCTTACATCAATCACAACCCTGGGAAACATTTCAGAAAGATAAAAAAACACTTGAAGGTGTCACAAGGCACTCTGACGCATCACATACGCTGCCTCACAGAGGCCGACCTCATCGTGGCAAAACAGCAGGGGAATTTCAAATTTTATTACCCCACGTGGATGAAAGATCAGCAAAAACCTATCACTCCGGTACAGGAAGAGTTAATGGAGATAGTGAAACAGCAGCCCGGTATAGAGATAAAGGAGCTTGCGGAAAAGCTCGGCAGAGAATCCCGTACGATCCGATATCACCTAGATAATCTTCGTGATGTCGACAGGGTAAGATCGGAAAATATAGAAAAAAGAACTTGCTGGTTTCTGGAGGAAGATGGGAAGAAAGGACTGACCTAAAAATCAGAGGATTTGTTAAGCTTCGACCTATATAAAGAATTTCTCGATCTCCTTTACCACATCGGGGTGCTTCTCCGCAATGGCCTGAATTATCTCGAAGGTGCCCACATTTTCCATTTTCGTGTTCCCCAGCGTCTCTATTACCTTGTCAACGGTCTCGTCGCTCTGTTTTAATAGAAGTTCCTTGGTCAGGTAATTTCGATACATCTTCTCCTCTAGACGCTTTCTCCAACTAGTGTCGTATTCAGCGAGAGTTTCTGCGCTTACGTTTCCGCTCTTTACTGCTTTCGCTGCCACCTCTCCTGCGATCTTGGCGGCCAGCATCCCGTTTGCGAGACCCCCACCGCTCAATGGATCAACCATCCTTGCTGCATCTCCCACCACAATGAAACCATCCGCCACAGTGGTCTTTATGGGCATGGATACCGATACACCCCCTGCCACCATGGAGATAGCTGAACCTTTCGACAACACCGGATGATCCTTTATAAAACCGTCGAGGTATTCCTTAACGGCCCCCTTTTTCTCAACCTTCGATAAAAGCAGGCCAAGACCCACGTTCACCTCGCTCGCCGACTTGGGAAATATCCATATGTAACCCCCGGGTACGACGGAATTCCCAAAATAAAAATCGCAGTATCTATCCTGATTCACCACCCCGCCAAGAGTATATTGTAAACAGGTCTCAACATCCTTGCTCTCAAGACGGGTGTCGATCCCGACCTGTCCTGCAAGCACAGACTCGTAACCATCGGCTGCTATCACTACTTTTGCCGCAATTTCGATATCTTGCCCCATGTACTTACCCCTCGCGCCTGTTACTTTACCTCCGTCGACGATCAACTCCTCAATATGGGTCCTCAGCATCAGTTTTGCTCCCTCATCGAGTGCGTGTAAAGCCATGACCTTGTCGAACTTGTCGCGGTCTATCACAAGCCCCACCTCTTCCGACACTGCCTCGCCCTCTATTACCCACATATGCCCTGCAGGTGAGATGAAACGGGCACCGTCAACAGTGTTGCGTACCCAACGCGAATCCTTCGTAATACCTATCTCATCAAAAATATCCGGCGCGATACCCTCGCCGCATCTTACCGGAGAACCGATCTCGGATCTTTTCTCCACAATGAGTGTATGGGTACCCCCGAGAGCTGCGAAACGAGCTACAGTGCATCCAACAGGACCTCCGCCGATGACCAGAACGTCCACATCCATCCTCATACGCCGACCTCCTCTGAAATTGCGCCTACCGGGCAAACCAGCATGCAGCTACCGCAACGCACACAAATATCCATATGAAAAACTATCCCACTCTCGTACAATCTTATTGCAGTATCATTGCATGTGCCAACACATGCCCCGCACCTGAGACATAGTTCCATGTCGACTTTCATTTTTTCCCTTCCTTTTTACGGTAAACAGCGGAACTCCTTTTTAAAAAATATGGGCGCATTTTCCGCTTTTTGATACCTGTTTTCGGATCATAGCCTTACTTCAAGGCGGCGGCACACTCCCCAAATTGAACACGAAATTATTAATTATCCGTTTTTCTAAATAAAATGGCGCAATTTTCACTGTTTTTTGGAACATCATAGAAAAATATATAAACCCATTAAGGAATAGATTCTTCTGTAAAGTAAATCAGTTTGCCGGTTTCGTAATACATCTGTAATCAAACACTTTCCGAGCCACGGAAAGTAACAAAAACCAGGTGTCTTCGGGGGAAAAAAGATGAAAGACAAGGAGAGAATATCCGTATCCGTGTATCCTTCCCAGTTGGACATGCTCGACAAGGAACAGGACCGGAATAAGATATCGACGAGATCAAAGATGATCCGCGTCATCTTCAGTGAGTATTTTAACATACACCAACCGGAAGAAGGAACAGAAAATCTTGTAATAAAGATCCCGGTAGGCTTGCTTGATCAGATGAGACAGTTGATCGACCGTGAGAATGATAAAGGAAGACGAAGCCCTCTTTTCCTCGGCGAGGAGGAGGTAATCCTGTATGCCTTGCGCTTTCTTCTGATGGAACATTCCCCTTTACGCAAACACTGATCCGGGACTGCAGGGGTGAAAACAGGCCCGTGTTCAGGCTGAATCGATGATACTTTAACAAAAAGCCCACGAGGGAGGGTTTAAAATGAAAAAGAAAAACAAAAAGGAGGTTCATACAGACAAAATAAATGAATTGGAAGCAGCGGTCTTCTACGAGTACTTTGAGATCTACAGAAAGACCAGAATAAGCCTTGAGGACTTCGTGAACGTATGCGATGTAATGGGGCTTGCCAGCATCCTGGCAAAGAGGTTTCACCACGGAGCAGGGGTGTCAATAAATCGGTCATTGAGATCTGTAAATAAATATTTTCTTGGCAAAAAAGAGAATGATCTGTTAAACATGGGTGTCGATCTTTCAACAGTGAAAATTGCACTAAGCGATGTTCTTATAGCTTTGGATGGAGCAGGCGCGATAGTGGATGGAAAGATCACTAACGTGGGTTGTATGATACTGGTGTCAAAAAGATCTTGTGAAAAAGCATTAAGGCGTCTGAATGAGAATCCGGACCACGATACATGTGGAAAAGATACAACTCAGATCACCATGGGAGGTGCCCACACTAGGCACGGCTCAATGACAGCCTACTCTATGAAATGCCCTCACTCGGTGAACTTCGTAGTCTCCCACAAGGGTCGAGCATGCATACTGGTGAAAGGGAAGGTCATAGGACAGATCACGAGGATTGAAGGTATCGATGGGCCCGTGTATATCGAACCCTACTTCGGAGTAGGATTCCCCGGGAAGGGGGAAACACACCTGGTCGAGACATCATCGCCGCAGATCCGTACCATTGCCGAGAAGGGATTTAAATCGGGGGACATCTTCATCGAGCAGTTGATAAAGGCAAAGGCGGACATTGCCTGGAACAAGAAACGGGGAATGGTCCACTATGTCAACAAATTCAGCTGGGATAGACAGAGGAAAATTTCGGATTATCCGATATTCAAGGAGTCCGACAAAAGTAAATGGAGAGAAGTTCTCAGGAAGTTACAACAGACCAACCAGGAGCGTATCAATTCCAAGGGTTCTGATCTGAAGCATGAAATTCGTTCATCCCCGGAGTTACGTTTACGAAAAATCGTCACGAAGGATTTGAGCGGCACAACGCAAACACACCTTGACAGGTTCTTCAAACTTATCGCTAGATTTAGACATCTATAGATTAAATATTGAAATTCCCGATAGAATATATTTATCCTATTGGGAATATATTTTTTTATATTTCATCCTAAATAACGCACAAAGATAGTTTTTTCAATTCACAATAGTGAAATATATATTTTTCCACCAATACTCGAATAAATATATATTTATCGGTTAAGAATATCTTTTTTGATAAGAACAATGGAAAAATATATATAAAAAGGCAGTGTATCGGAAGGTAACGTTATGTGTATCGGCCAAGATACTCACAAGGAGATGTTTCGATATGGTATTCGAAGAAATAGAAGAAAATGCAGATAAAAACCAGGAATTAGGCAAGAAAAGGGTAGTAATATATGCCAGGGTATCTACAAAAGATCAAGAAAAAAAAAAAACTGTGGACACTCAAGTCGATCTTTTAACCCCAATCATCCGAACAGAAGGGTATGAACATGTAGATACGATAAAAGACGAGGATGTATCGGGAGACAGTGATCCCGAAAAAAGACCTGGCTTCTCTAGAATAATTGAAATGGCCGACAGGAGAGAGATCGACGAAGTGTGGGTTTCCACCAGGGACCGGATTGCCAGAAACGTCGACCTCATGGGTTATATCCGAACTATATTGGACAGGAAGAGTGTCGCTGTCATGGCACTAGACGATTCCAAAGAAAAATACCTGGATAAATTCAAGGATGTTCTGTCGGAAATGGAGCTGGACAAGTACCGACAGAAGAGATTGGAGGGGATCGAACGAGCCCAGAGAGAGAAAAGAACCCTTCAGAGACCGCCCTTCGGATACATCAGCGTGGATAGAAAACTGGTTATAGATGAGACCAAAAGAGGAATAATAAAGGCATTGTTCCGTGATTTCGACATACCACTCATGTCTCTGAAGAAACTGGCAGACAAATATGATATGAGCAGATCAATGATACAACGCATCCGCTCAAATCCCATCTACACCACAGGCGAGGTAAGATGGCAGGGGAAAGTCGTATACAAGATCGAGCCGATCATATCAGAAGGTACCGAAGAAGGCGAAGAAACGGAAATTCTTGAAAAAGGTACACAGGTGACACTTTTCTAAAGATTCATGCGGAGTAGGAGTTCATCTTAACTTAATCAATAAACTCTCATTTGTTCTTAATTTAATTAGCACATGTCATTAACCTATCCTTTAATCTTCGAAAATGAAGTAATATTAATAGTAAACTCAAACAAAGAATATCCAAGGGCATTCGTTCAGATTTATTTTTCAGATGATTTTTTGTTAGGAAAACTATTGGGTTAATAGTTTTCATTGATTTAATAAGGACCATTGGAATATACGTTGATTTAGTAATGGAAAATACCAAAATCCAACATTCACGGTCAAAAAAATCTCGCTAATCAATGTGAACGAAATGTACATTTTGTGAAGTTAAGTATTATTATTTATAGAATTTTTATATCTCGAACATACATTGTTTAAGTCAATATTGTTTATTGATTTCTATAAAATAGACAAAAAAATACGATAAGCAAAACAAATTGATGGAGAAAAGAAAATATATCGATTACCAACGGCAGCACACTGAAAAAGTGTTAATCAAGAAAATCGGACTATATTGCTATAGATGAATATTGAAAGAACCATTTATTTGTTTTCTAAGAGAGATCTCCGTGGATCAATGGATGCTCATGAAGAACAATTCAACTGAATCGATCAAGGGGCGCAAATCAGCAAAATATCATTTAAAAAGTTTTTTTTATGAAATTAGTTGTGCACTATATCGCACAACTGAAATATTATAATTCTGGCTAATTATTAATTATATGAGAAATTCTTATTCCAACCTCTTTCACCAAGGGTCAACTATCCCCATAAATAGATACAAAACTACCATGTGGAGTGAATTCACACAATCGATATGATTTCACCTATTAAAGTAATATTTACCGTGTGAAGTTTTTTATATCCCCTCAACAATATGGATGTAATTGTGATTTGAAAAATTTGTTTTCGTTAAGAAAAAAATATGCAGGTGAGTTATATGGAAGAACAACCGCTCTGGACCCCCGATAATATAAAAATCGAACAGGCCAATATGACTCATTTTATAAATTTTGTAAGAGATACTGGCATTAATATTCAAAATTATGACGAACTCTACTGTTGGTCGGTTGACCAGCGTGATGAATTCTGGGCTGCCCTCTGGGATTTTTGCGATATCAAAGCATCCCGTAGATATGATAACGTCCTTGATAATCCGGATAATATGCTTGGATCGAAATGGTTTCGGGGTGCAAGACTGAACTATGCTGAGAATCTAATGCGGTTCAGAGATGATCGTACGGCACTGCTTTTCAACGGCGAAGGACGTAAGGAGAAAAGGATTAGCTACAAGGACCTTTACGATGCAGTTGCGCGTCTCTCTAGGTCCTTCAGAGAATTCGGCATAGTAAAAGGAGATCGGATCGCCGGTTTCGTTCCAAACATGATCGAACCGGTGGTGGCTATGCTGGCAGCAGCCAGTATCGGAGCCATCTGGTCGTCCTGTTCACCTGATTTTGGCATCAAAGGAGTTTTAGACCGTTTCGGCCAGATCGAACCACGGATTCTTTTTACTGCAGACGGTTATTTCTATAACGGGAAATCTTTCGATTCTCTCGCACGTATCAATGGAATACTTGAACATTTACCCTCCATCGAAAAAATAATCGTGATCCCATACGTTGAAGACGAACCCGATATTTCGTCCGTACCTGATTCCATTCTATTCGGCGATTTCCTCTCCAGTGAAGATGGCCTCAAAATAGATTTCGAACAACTCCCCTTTGACCACCCATTATACATCCTTTATTCCTCCGGTACAACCGGAATTCCAAAATGTATGGTTCACGGCGCCGGTGGAACCCTGATTCAGCATCTCAAGGAACTGATACTGCACACCGATCTGAAACGTGATGACAAGATATTTTACTTCAGTACCTGCGGATGGATGATGTGGAACTGGCTCGTTAGCTCTCTGGCAGTGGGAAGTACGGTTCTGCTATTCGATGGCTCTCCGTTTTACCCAGATCCCGGTGTACTTTTCCAATACGCGGAAGATACCAAAATGACGGTATTCGGAACCAGTGCCAAATACCTCTCGGCGTTGGAAAAGACCGGACTGAAACCAAACCAGAAATTCGATCTCCAAACTCTGAAATCGGTACTTTCCACCGGGTCACCCCTCTCAGTGGAAAGTTTCAAGTTCGTATACAGAGATATCGAAAGTGATCTCTGCCTTTCTTCCATTTCAGGAGGTACCGATATAATTTCCTGTTTTGCCCTAGGAAATCCTATCGCTCCAGTATGGGCCGGAGAACTCCAGACCAGGGGGCTGGGAATGAATGTGGACGTATTCGACGATTTGGGAAATTCCGTAAAGAACAAACAGGGTGAACTGGTATGCAAATCGTCTTTCCCGTCCCAACCGATCTATTTCTGGAACGATCCGGACGGGAAAAAATACAAAAAGGCGTATTTTGAGGTCTATGAAAATATATGGCGGCATGGAGATTACGTTGAGCTCACGGATCATAACGGGATGATAATATCGGGAAGGTCCGATGCAACGCTGAATCCCGCAGGAGTCCGGATCGGCACGGCGGAGATATACAGGCAGGTCGAGGTAATGGACGAAGTTATTGACAGCATCGCCTCAGGACAAAACTGGGAAGACGACGTGAGGGTTATCCTCTTCATCAAACTTGCCGAAGGTGTCGATTTCACCGATGAGTTGGTAAAAAAGATCAGAACGACCATAAGAACGAACTGTACACCAAGACACGTCCCTGCAAAGGTAATCCCTGTGGGTGACATACCCTACACCATCAGCGGTAAAAAGGTCGAACTGGCCGTGAAGAAAATGATCGAGAACCGACCGGTACTGAACAGGGACGCTCTAAAGAACCCGGAAGCATTGGAGCTGTACAGGGATATTCCCGAGCTCCGGGAATGAGGCGGCCCCGTTTGTACTTTATTTGTGTTTTCCGACGTTTGACACCGAAAGATACAACG
Organism: Thermoplasmatota archaeon; assembly: GCA_030740765.1. GTDB lineage: Archaea > Thermoplasmatota > Penumbrarchaeia > JASLWR01 > JASLWR01 > JASLWR01. The sequence continues at coordinate 5,522 of JASLWR010000063.1, read as the reverse complement.
TGCTATTGATGAACATCAGGTTTGCAAATACAATCGCAACCGTCAAGAGTGAAATAAAACCCAGCCCCTCAATGAAATGTAAAAGAGCAATAAGTATAAGAAGAAGGCTAAGAACCATCCAGTCCAGAAGTTTATATTCTCTCTTTTTCACCTTTTCAGACCCCTCAACTATCAGTTCGTGTCTAATCTCCGCAATTTCATTTTTAAAATAGATCGGTATAGATAACCTGTAAAAAGTGACCGCCAATAATCCAAAGATCATGGTTTCTGAAATTGCATGTAGACCAAATTTCATTAATGCGTAGGCGATGAGTAGCCCGGCCATGGATTGAAAAATCCCCCAATGTCTGCTAGATGTCAATAAATCCAACAAAGAATTTTCTTTTTGCACAGTATTTTTCTGGTAGGTGCTCCTCCATCGCACTAACCTCACCCAAATCGTGGTTACACCTGCACCCGCGAGGATATAGAAAATTATAGACATGAATAAAAAAAACATATTCCGAGACCTGATCCATTGGACGAAAAAACCGGATGAATACACAATTAACATAAAAGTATAGAAAAAATTGAACATCCTAAGATCCAAGGACCCACCCTTCTCGAAGATATTGCGGTAGGACCATAGATTGATGCCAAGGAACAGAATTATGAAAACGCTCAGCAGGTACATCGATTGCTCATCATGCACACCAAATGGATTATCGATCACTTCGGCTCGACCCTGAATCCACTCAAATTTTATGGGTTTCATGCGTTCCTGGTCTACTTTTGAGTTGTGGTCACCCATGGTAAGGTATCCGGAGCCATACTGAAGCTCTGAGAGGCTTTCGTGGGTCAGCTTGGATTCAACAAGGAACGGCGCAATGAGTTTCTTCACCTCGAGTTCGTAAGAGTGCGATACGGAAAATACATAAACCGAATCTGCCCCGTATAGCCCGATTTCCGGAACATCGATCTTAACTGAACCAATGTTGTTGATCTTGGCCAGGGTGAGGTTGAATTCGAGATAGAAAAGCACTCTATGACATATCCTTACAGAGTCGTCCCCATTCGGTTCGAAAACTATGACATCCCCCCAGAATCCACAAGAACTTTTCTCGAGCTTCATACCCTCCCTAAGGGTAACAATACTCTCTTCACTATCATAAGGGGTAACTAGGAGGCTGTCCGCCTGATCGATAACCCCGAATCTAGCTCCGCCATGGGTCATGGAATTACCCCTGACAGGTGCCACATGTTCTCGGTCGGTCATTTCAAAGTAGACCAAACAACCAAGACAGAGGTTCAAAAGAAGCATAAGACCAACGAACTTGACAATGTTTCGAGCCTTATTGGTTTTCCCTTGTTCCATCCTGAATCCCAACTAGTTTTGCTGATAAATTTCATATTATCTAAGGATATGAATTAACAGAATTAATGCTATTTAGTCTTTTTCCATCATTATAGATTTGATTTATGAATTAATGCTCACGGCCGAGGAGATGACAAGGCTTATATAAAAATAGAAATATAATGAAAAGTAATTCATAGCTATCTGAAAAAAGGTGTTCCCCGGAGATACCATGTACCCATCTATATTATCAGTAGTTCTATTCGCTTCGAGGGGTGGTACCAAGTCAAAGAAAATGGGGCGGGTGAAAGGGTTTAAGGATCACGAAGATTCGGCTACGGATGAGAACAATGCCAATGATCCATTCTCCTTTCCTTTTCTTGATGAATATCCTTCGATAATGGAGGACCTGACATTAAATAAACCGGGGGAGGAAAACGGTGAGCTTCTTGGATCAGAGGATGATTCGCAGGACATAATGGACGATATGATTCTTGGTGAGATGAAACAGCTATATGGAGATCTTGAGAACCTGCTCACAAAATCACTTGATAAATCCGATGCTTTGGATGATCTTCATATCCATGAAGCAGGTGTCATCGGATTACCAGTCACCCCGGAAAAAGAGATCGAACCATCTCCCGATGTAATAAGTCTTCAGGTTACTCCTCCAAAAACCCAGGACGAATTGGAGAAAAAGACCATCGAGCTGTCTACCAAACCAATACAAATCACTACTGATACGGACTTTCAAAATGTGATAGAACTTCCCACCAAACCCCATAGGGCAGAAGCGATCCAAAAGAGCATCATTGAACTCACACCACCTAAGAGTGGGATATCTGAATCTTCAGAAATTCGGATACTGGCGGATATTGGAAAAAGAATCTCGGAGGAAGAATCCATATCCGAAAGTATGTCCAAGAGAGGGTTGCTGAAAAGACCATTCAGGGAAAAAGGTGGAAGTCCAACGCCAACCATCGCGGATAATGAATTGAAAAGACTACAGGAACTGCAGAGAAAACAGCGAGAAGCCATAAAAAAACGACTTCAGGAGAGGAAAAAGGGAGATGTTTCCTGGAACGAATTAGTTGAAGTGAAGAAAAAACGGCTGGATAACCTTAATGCGCTGAAGAAAAAACGTAAAAAAAGGCGCAGCCAATTCCGAAAAGAAAAACTTCATAAATTGAAGGAACGCGAAAGGGGAAAATTGAAGAAATTGAAAGAGAGTGGAATCCGGGAAATAAAGCCCACCCATTTCAAGAAGAGAGATTTCCCGGAACTAAGAGCGCGTCACGAAGTCCCAATAAGCGAAAAGGAAAAACCTGTCGAGCCAGTGATCAATGAGCCCTCTTGGAAAAAAATGGCAGTACCTCCAAAAGAGGCAATCAGATCTGCACCGGTGGTTCCAGGAGTGACCTTTGCTGCCATCAAACGATGTCCCGACTGTGGCGGTTTTATTAATCTTAGCGTGTCCAACAAATGCTATTCCTGTGGAAAGACAATCCCATAGAATTCTATTATCAATACTCACCGGGGAAACGCTCTTCCAATACCTTGAAAAATTCTTTCACAGCATTCGCACGTTGGTTTGTAAGTTGGACATGATTCCTTGTATTACCGTGGAGTTCATGGCCTTTTGCCCACCTATCCTTGACATCGTCTTTTGCCTGACCAACTAGAGCTGCCAATCCCAATTCGCTATCTCTGATCCTTTCCAGTGCTTCCATATCTCCCCATGAATCCGCGATGAAATGGATGGGATAATATCCATAGGACCGTGCCATATCGATTCCGTTAGCTTTGGTAAAACCCTTTGGAATTAGGTCCACTGCTTCAGTTGAAGTTGTTATGGTAAGCCGATCAGCCCAGTTAGGGTGCTTAAGTAAAAAGTCCTCTTTCAGGCCCTCAATTGTCTCATTCAGCTCATAACGAGGAGTCAGCGTCACCATGACCTCCGAGCCAGGAAACAATGCATAGTGCTTTTGCATTTCATTTCGAAGCTCTTCAAGCATTTCTCTCTGAACTTGCGTCCCACCTATCTTTTTCACACCATCTATAAGTTGGACCAGTCCCATTTCGCAGAAAAAATGGCCGGTGGCCAACCAGCGTTCCAATCTTGAATCTGTGGCCTGAAAAGCGCCTCGGACCCTGTAAACCTCACAACCCGTAAGCAAACCGCAGCGATGGGAATCAACGAAGGGCGATATGAGGTCAGCCACTCCTTCGTACAGATAACCAACCCCGTTCTCCCGCCATGAATCCGGTTTTAAAAGAGTCCCGTCCATATCAAAAAGCACTAGAGGTCTCTTTGCGGCCTTGTTTGGCCCTTGCCCGTCGATATTCAACTCCTCCAAATCGTCCATTTCAAACCACTTTCCATACTAGAGTCCATTGGTAAAGACCCAATATTCATAATTCTATATCCATTCATCCTCCAAATAATCATCGTCATCATAATAGTCATCATCGTCGTCTTCATAATAGTCATCGTCGTCTTCATAATAGTCATCGTCGTCTTCATAATAGTCATCGTCGTCCTCATAATAGTCATCGTCGTCCTCATAATAGTCATCGTCATCTTCATAATAATCATCTTTCTTCCATCCGCCACTCATATCCCGATAACCTTTGCCCCAATTGTCTACATAATCATCATCATCGTCATAGTCTCGGTACCTGCCACGATTGCGATCCCTGTCCGCATGTAATCGGTCATCATCGTTTTCATCATAATAGTCATCATCGTCGTCTTCATAATAGTCATCATCATCGTCTTCATAATAGTCATCATCACCGTCTTCATAATAGGCACCATCGTCGTCTTCATAATAGGCATTATCGTCGTCTTCATAATAGGCATCATCGTCGTCATCATCCTTCCGGCCACGACTCATATCCCGATAACCTTTGCTCCAATTGTCCACATAAAAATCGTCATCATCATCGTCTCGGTACCGACCAATTTTTAGGTCCTTGCGACCGTGTAACCGGTCATCTTTGAAATGAGCATCGTCATCATGATCATCATAGCGGTCAAAGTCCCCATCCCGAGCCTCCTCCAGCCAATCTTCATCCAAATACTCTTCATCATCAAATTCTTCGTCCCCATCACCTACCCGATCAGCCACATCTATCAAGCGGTGGTCAGCCCCATGAGAGGTTTTATTTTTGGGGGAATCGGTTACAAGATGCTTTAGTGAAGACCCAATCCATTTATGGGAATCCTGGGGAATCGTCCGATCTTGCTTCACCGGCTTCGCCCTTTTTCCAAAGTCCTCCATGGCCCACTTGTTTTTAAAAATGTTAATTATCAGGGTAGATATGACCGCCAATATTAGAATGCAAAGGGATATTACAATTGCCGGACCTTCCCAATCACTTTCAACCTTCACTTTAACTGGCGGTATATACTTATACCTCGAAGGATCGTCGGGATATTTATCCAATACTAACCCGGTTGTAGAGTCTGCCCCGTTCTTGCCTGTGATCCACCAATCGGGAGCTCTGTCCCCGTCGCTGTCAATACTGGCTGCTGGATCGTCAGGAAAGGCATCCGGTTGATAGGCTTTCTCCACATAAACACCAATTTCACGCCCCTTGGCCCATGAAAGATTTAAATAATTATCTCCCCATCCATCCCCGTCAGTGTCATTCCATTGAGTCGTATTATGAGGAAAACGATCGAAATTCAATCCAGCACTATTGTCCCCAAATCCATCACCATCAGTGTCCGACCATTGTGTCGGTTCATTGGGAAACAGGTCTAAGTGCAGACCTTGGGTGCGAAGACTTTCATTACAGCCCTCGTTCCATTTATTAGGGTATCCGTCACCATCGGTATCAAGACTGGCAGCGGGATCATAAGGAATATCATCAACTCTGGTAATATTCGTAGTGGAATTCCCTGCGGATTTC
>JASLWR010000063.1:0-261 GCA_030740765.1 Thermoplasmatota archaeon | reverse complement strand
CCCCTCGTTCCACATATCAGGAAAACCATCACCATCGGTATCTATCGCAGCGGCCGGATCAAGGGGGAAATCGTCCATAATGTAACCATCTGAATCAATATCAGAAGACCATATCCTTGCCTTCCCATCGGCGTGACCGGAAACCACCATTCTGTTATCCATGGACCAGGATACACATTTCAGATCACTTACAGTTACTAAAAAAGTAACGAATACTTTCCCAGTTTCGGCATCCCATACATCAATATCGTTATCTATTGA
>JASLWR010000062.1 GCA_030740765.1 Thermoplasmatota archaeon | reverse complement strand
AAAAACAAAATAAAAGCAGAAGAAATTCAGATTTGTGATATCTTTACCTAATTAATTTCTAAATCGTGAGTAGTTACGTTCTCGGAAATCTCGTGTATTCCTGAAAACATCTGGAACATGAACAGAAGGACTATGATTATTGCTGTAAAGCGCTTCATATATCGTACCAACCTGTAGAATAATAAATGGAACTGAAAAACCATTAATAACCTTTTTGTTTCATTATTTAATGTTATTAAAAAGAACGGACGGATTATTGAGCTGTTCAATATCAGCTCAAATATTCTACATTTCCATCCTACAACAAATTCTCCCCCCGCCCTGGTTCTCCAAATTTTATTAACCGCCACCTACTGGAAGTGTTAAGGTAATTTCATCATCGTTGTTCAAAACTACGCGAAGGTGACCCTTTTTCCCATTAATTATCGGAATTATATAGTTGATATGATCTTCGCTGTAATCCAATTTGTGTAGAAGTGATCCGAGAGTACTGTTGGCCGGTAACTCTATCTCGAAATCATTATCATTATTCGGTCGTTTTAATACTCCAATGATCGACACTTTCACTACAATGCTCATGTAATAACCTCGCTGGATATTTCACTCAACCTCCGGCTATGGGAGGAAGAAGTGTCAATTCATCTCCATCTTCAAGTATTCTTTCTCCACGGGCATATTTGTGGTTCAGCGATATTACGGTAAATTTCATTGGTTTCTCCAGCTCTGGAAAATCCGTCTTTAAGCTTTCAACTACTTGGTCTATCTTGGTTCCTTCATTAAATTCCATTTCCAGCTCATCCAGACCTACGATCCTTCGCAGGGAAGCGAAGAATTTCACCTTGATTTTCATTATTAGACCTCACATACAGTAGGTTTTTAGATTATAAAAGTTCTAATCAAATTCTAATACTTCATCCATACTCCCGGTCCGATATCCCTTTATATCCAGGGTTACGTACTGAAAGCCGATCCTCTTAAAGTTATCGAATATTTTTTTTCGGATATCATTTTCCGTTAGCCTTTTAATTTCGTTTTCTTCCACTTCGATCCTTGCCATTGAGCCGTGACTTCTTACTCGTAGCTGTTTGAATCCCAGTGATCTTAAAAATTCTTCCCCAAGTTCGATATGCTTCAATTTTTCCTCGGTGATCTTCTCGCCGTAGGGAATCCTCGATGATAAACAGGCCGAGCTGGGTTTTGCCCAAATGGACAATCCGATCTCTCTTGCAATTTCTCTCAGGTCGGATTTCGATACATCCGCTTCGACCAACGGGTGCCATATCCCGCCTTCATTCGAGGCTCTGATCCCCGGCCTATGTTCATTGAAATCAGAAGTATTCAAACCGTCTGCGATGTACGTGATATTCTCTTCTTTTGCAATTTCTTTTAATAATTCCACTTCTTCTCTTTTACAGTGATAACACCGGTCTGTGGGATTTTCCGTAAATAATTTGTTTTCGAGAGCGGATGTCTTGACTATCAAGTGTTTGATACCGATCTCCGCAGCAATCCTTTTAGCGGCTTTCAACTCGGACCTAGGTAGGGTTTCTGAATCCACCGTCAAGGCTACTGCTTTGTTCCCTAATTGCTCATATGCTAGCATGGCAACCAATGCACTGTCAAGACCTCCGGAAAAAGATACGAGGACACTTTTCCTGGATGCCATCAACTCTTTCAATCGATCCAATTTATTAACCATTCGACTAACTCACCTGCCTAATGCTAATTGGATTATATTTTATTAGATTTACTTTAAGGAAATAAAATGAAATTATCCCAGTCCCCTGAATTAAATAGAACAATCTGGTAGCCAGTAAATCTCTTTTCTGATAAATGTCCTATCTCATGCAGGATTCCACCGGAGAACTTGCAAATTACACCGCGACGACTTCTTTTACTTCGGGGATTTCTTCTATTATTGCTTTTTGAATAAAATTGACCAGTGTTAACTGCCGCATCGGGCAACCCGCACAACCTCCACCCATTTTTATTTTTACGACTCCGTCCTCTACTGCAACCAGGTCCACCTTCCCGCCATCCATGGCCAAAGTGGGATTCACTCGTTTGTCGATAACTTCTTTAACCTTATCCATCATACTCATTAAATCACCTTTCACTAACTAATAATAACCGTGTTAGTCCTCGTAACGTTATATTTATATATAACCGTTGTTGTTTTAATGGACGTGGCTACATTTACTAGGACCCAGTGTGAAATTCTTGTGAATAGAATTCCCGTCTATGTACGGAGCTAAGTTTTGAAAATATTATCGAAAAAGTATGGAATGCGTCAGATCGAGATCGTGATATTATGGGAAATTGTCGCTGAAAGCGGCAATTCTAAAATTGAGAATTCGTGTGATACATGTGAAAGCGAATGATCCGGGTTCTCTGAATGATAGGATTAATTTTCAACGCCATAAGCTAATTATTCTAAAAGTCACTAAGCAGGAACATCAATATGGCCAACATGAAAAAAAGAATGGCGGTCAATATCTTTATCAAGCCCACCCTTTTAATGAAGATCGATTCGAGTTTTTCAGATGTTACACCGAAGTAAACTGCTAGAAAGACGCCAATCAAAGGTAGAATGAACATTAAATTGTATAAAACGAGATAAAAAAATGCTTCTGTCTGAAATCCCGGCTTACTTAAAATGTATACGATCGTAGGTAGATAAACCTGCCCTGTACACATAAACTCCAATGCTGAGATCACCGCTCCCGTAATAAATGCCAAACCTGCCAATTTCTTTGATTTCACGTGCTTCCTGATGATCCTGTTAGTAAGTTTCTTAATACTCTTGGGTAGTTTAAGGGTTGTATCCTCCCCTTTACCCTTTTTTATCTTGTAAAAATCAAAAAGACTGTAGATCCCCAGAATCAGAGCGATTATCCCGGTTATAGGATACATCAGAGCGGAGATCGTGGAGATTCCCTCTATATAATTCAACCATTTATAGATACCGACTCCCAGTAACAGGTAAGTGATGAACACGCCCAAAGTGTAGGATATCCCTGTTAAAAGGATAATTTTCTTTTCTCTTTTTCTTATAACCAGATAACTGACCAATAGCATGAGCGTGACAAAGGCGCATGGATTGACGCCGTCGATGAGTCCGGCCACTATTATTACGAAAATATTGAAATCGATCACAACATCATATGGTTCAGGTTCCGGAGGGCAAGGACTGCCATAGGGATATTTTTTTATTTCATCCTCAAAATCCGCCTTCAGCTCCGCTACATCATAATATGCCTTGTCTCCAATAAAAACGCCCAGCGTCCCCCATTTTGATTTTGGAACCTTGTATTCATTGAAATATGATTGTTTCTTTTTTTCATTATCCCCATTGGAAATATCAAATTCATAAATTTTTATTTGGTCATATTTGCGCCCCATTTCTCTCAGGAATTCCCGGGCTTGATGGCATGTTCCGCATGTGGGACTATAAAATATGAGAACACAAATGGCATCATCGACTGGAGTACCATTAGGGGGCGGACATTCCACCTTTTTAATAGGTGTATTCCTCCCTGCATATATCAACAACTTTTCATTCAGAGTTTCAGTGCCTATTTCGTCATCCACAAGTGAATGATTTTCATTTCCGATGAAAACCGCCGCATTTGCACTGCTCATGGAGCTGTTATATGCCTTTAGGAATTCATTCAGGAGACATGAGTTGGTTAAACTATCGTAAGTATCGAAGAAATTATGGCGAACATGAGTGGGGTCTAGGGACTGAATGAGCGTGAGAGCGGTTTGCCCTGATGAAGTGATAAATGGAGCCGACGAATTATAAAAAAATGCTATCTCGGTTGACCATGTCACATTCCAATCAGGCCAGAGAGCTGCTCCGATATCCTTGTATTTTTCGATCAGGGTAGCCCCACTTTCATAATCTACATTTTCATACGATATATAATGATCACCTGCGAAAAGAAAGGGATAGTCGTATCGTTCTTGGTCCGGTATGTTATAGGCATTGAAAAAATCCTTCGCAAGGTTCTTATTTTCAGATAAAGTGACATCCAACCGGATAACATCGAGATAAGTGTAATTTTTTTCCAGATCGGGGATTATTTCATTTATTGCCTTAATGCTGCACGGGCAATCCGGATCATAGAAAAAGGCCATTTCTACGACTGCACCGCGCGTTGAATCCCTTCGAGAAACACCTGCCCCGAATAAACTCGATCCCGAGATCATTCCAAAAGCTATGATCACCACAATAATCAAGGCAAAAAGGCGTGGGATAATTTCTCTTCCTTTCATTGTTTGATAACCCCCCATGTCTTCTCGTTCTTATGATCGTGGAAATTTAACATAAATCGCCTGGCCAATGGTCTATATATTGTCAATGGTGAAAAGCTAGAGGTGTCGTAGACACATCAAGCTTTTCAGCTTGACGATCCTCGACAAATCAGAGATTTGCCTGGCATGACAGGTCTCGATGAATCCGAGATTCATCTGACTTGCCAAGACGTTACTTGGCAAGCCGTTACCTGTCATAGTTCGCGGAATCGTGGCCCGTAGGCACAACCCGTAGGCACATCTGTAGGAAACCGAGGGTTTCCGAGGATGCAAGTGCATCTTGATGCACTGGAGCGGAGCGGGCACTTGCCGAGGGTGATGGAGAAACAAGTTTCTCCGATACCGCAGAACAAGTTCTGCTAATGCGAGCAATAGTGATTGCTTCGCACCCCTAATATAATCTGCGATTATATGTCGGGCTCAGGGGTATCCGTAGGCACACTTGCCGAGGATACAGACGAATCTCTGATTCAACGAGTATCTCCGATGCCCCGGAGTTTACGGGAGACCGGAGGGCCGATTCCGCTTCATTTGCTATATCGGAATCTAAATATTTAAAATATACATACCTGAATATGACAGGAAAATAATTGATGATTTAGCCATCTATTTAATAATATATTGTTAGTATTTATGTACAGTTATTCATGTATGGAAGGGCGATGGGATGAGATGTTGTACCCTGATCTGGATTTTTATACTAATATGCGCAATAGCAACCCTGCCCGAAAATCTTCAAATTTCCCCTGGCGTGGCTGCCGGAGATGATGTCGAACATATGGAAGCTAACGTGACCACCGCCAAGCAAATGGTTGACTCGAATCCCCTTCTCGTTATTCTCGATGTTCAGGAAACCCCGGATTATCTCGCAGGCCATATCCGGAACGCTATATCAATACCGTTATCGGAACTTGAAGAGAGGATAGGAGAGTTGGACCCGGACAGGGAGACACTGGTATATGCTGAATCTGGCTATGGAAGCTCGGAGGCCACCAATATCCTGACTGAAAACGGTTTTATTAATATCTATGACATGTGCTGTGGGATCCGTGGATGGTCTGACGCGGGTTATCCGGTATATAAAAAATATCCTTCGGTAATGGCAGCTGTGAACGGCGTACCGGTGGGAGCTTCTGTTTTCCTGTCATCGGGAACTTATAATGGCGATTTTACCATAAATAAGACGATATCGCTTATCGGAGAGAACCGGACATCAACGATCGTCGAAGATTCGGCCTATGGCGCGTGCATCAATGTCTCTTCGGACGGGACCTTAATTTCCTCACTTACCATTCGTGGTGGAGATATCGGTATCATTTCATTTTCGGGTAGTAGAAATGAGTTCTCCAACTGCACGTTTACTGATCTTAAGACCGCTGTATCTCTATATTCATCCACTTACGGAGTCCTTCGAAATAATATAATGTTTGAATCAGGTCTATCTGTGGAAGGGAACTTATTGGAGCACTGGTCCACCCATTCGGTCGATGGAACAAATATGGTAAATGGTAAACCGCTTTATTATGCAACACAATTAACTCACATGGAGATTTCGGATGATTCAGGTCAGATAATTCTTGTAAACTGTAGCAACGTGTCCATTTCGAATCGGGATTTTAATTCGAACAACATCGGAATTACGTTAGGTTTTTCGAGCAATATTCAAATTAACAAAAACACTTTCTATTCCAACGGGAATCATGGTATTTCTTTATACCGTTCGAATAATAATATAATAATCTACAATACCTTTGAATCGAATGGGGATCAAGGTATATATTTGGAGAACAGTTCTCATAATACGATAAAGCAAAATCTTATTAAAGATAATGGTGGATATGGAGTTTCTCAGGTCCGCGGATATAACAATAATATTTTTAATAACACTTTCATAAGGAATAATGACGGGAGGATCCAGGCATTTGATGGGAGTGATAACTCATCGTGGTACGACGGGGTTTACGGAAATTATTGGTCGGATTATTCACAGAAATATCCTGATGCATTAAATGATACAAGGGTATGGGATACGCCCTATTTAACAAATGGTCCGGCCGGGGCTTCGGATAGGTATCCCGCTGTAGCACCCACCGTAGCGCTCTCCAGCTATCCGGTTACAGACGCCGGACCCGATATCAATGCAGCTCAGAACACAGTTGTGATATTCGATGGCTCCCACAGTTTCGATTCATTAGGGATCAATAATTTCACTTGGAATTTCCACTATGGAAACAAACAAATGGTTTTGTACGGAATTACGCCTACCTATATTTTTCATCTGGCAGGGATATATTCTGTGAGCTTGAATGTGACTAACAGTCTTGGTCTTAGCGACGAGGACATTGTAATTGTCACTATCACTGATGTCGAACCTCCCATAGCAGATGCGGGAGAGGATATCATAATCGACCAGTATACATTATTTGTTTTCGAGGGGAAAAACTGCTCCGATAACATCGGTGTGGTGAACTACACTTGGTCGTTTATATACGTTAAGAATAAGGTGGTTCTGCGCGGATCTACTGCTTCGTTTCGGTTCCATGCAGCCGGTCAATATAACGTAACATTGAAGATATTCGACGCCCGTGGAAATTGGAATACCGATCAAATCCAGGTATCTGTGAAAGATATCATTCCACCCATAGCCAATGCGGGAGATGATCAAAAACTTCCTCAAGGAACAAATCACGTGTTCAGCGGCTTGGAAAGTCATGATGATTCAGAAATTATCAATTACAGTTGGTCATTTCATTATGACGGAAGGGCGATACTCCTTTTCGGGGACTCACCTACCTTTTTATTCCATCATCCCGGGGAATATCTGGTAATACTTAATGTGACCGATATGTTTGGTCATAATGGAATCGATTTGATAAATATTTCTGTCTTTGACATCCACCCACCTCTGGCACGAGCAGGAAAAGACATTTTCATTCAACAGCATAATAGGCTGGTTTTTAACGGTAGTGACAGTAGCGATAATTTGGGTATTGCCAATTTCAGCTGGTCATTTTCATATGAAGGCCATAATATTACTCTTTTCGGTGCATCTGTATCATTCATCTTTGACCATCCTGGGAATTATACCGTAATTTTAAAAGTCAAAGATGATCAAGGACTCCAGGATGTAGATTTTTTGTATGTTAACGTTGAAAAGGAGGATGAAATCCCATCAGTAGATATATGGATTTACTTTGTTATTGGCTTGATAATTCTAATTTGCTTACTGTTAGTTGTGATGAATGTTAAAAGGAGAGGAAAACCTTCAAACTCAATGCTAGTGAAAAACAAAGATAAGGAAACGAGCGATAATTCCTGATATGATCGATAAAATTCACTATGAAAGAACTGATTTGAAAAATCTGAGGATTATTCGATAACAGATAAAAACAATAATCTCAATTAAGTGATATATTCTACTATCGATCCGGAATGCTATATATATAAAATTGAAGAAATGGGAGTGTTGATGATAATGAAGCTATTGAAGAAATACGTCGTGTTGATATTGATAATAATGCTTCACATGGGAATAACCATGGACTTATTCGGTAATTCTTCGGAGGGAAATGCTATCTCACCTGACCGGAAGAGGGGTGACGAACCTCCCACATTGATAGTTGATAACACGCCCTCTACAGCAAACACCGGCGAGACATTCAACTTCTCGGCGAATTTTTCCGATGATTTCACAGTATCTGAAGTGGATGTGAATTATTCCTATGACGGCAATCTCTATCAAAACATTTCCATGAATTTCATTATTCAGAATATGTGGAACGGTACTTTAAAGATAAATCAAAGTGCCTCTACACTTTATTATTACTATTTTTATATTGATAATGCGAGTAACACTAATACTTCACAGGTGAAACAAATTACCGTAATTGACACGATCCCCCCCGTATCCGATGCGGGAGAAGACGTAGAGGCTCTGCAATTTACCAATCTATGGCTTAATGGCAGTGGGAGCGAGGACAATCGGGGAATAGTAAATTATACCTGGTTCTGGTGGTGTCCATTTTGCCATATGTTCAAATATGGATACGGTGAAACTGTAAATATGTCCATGCTTACGTACAGTGTGGAAAATGTCACAATGAACCTTACTGTTAAGGATGCGGCTGGTAATGAAGATATCGATACAATGAATATCACGATCATTGACAGGGAACCCCCTATAGCGAACACGGGAGACGACCTGTATATCGTTGACCAATTCCAGCTTGTATATTTCAATGCTTTCGATAGTTGGGATAATGTTGGGATTACGAATTATACATGGATATTTTATGATAATAATACTCTGATAAACCTTTATGGGATATCAGTGACTTATTCGTTTTCTCTCCCAGGTGATTATAATATAACGTTGAGGGTCATCGATGGAAGGGGGAACATTGGGCCCAGGAGCTGGGATACGATTCAAGTCATCGTTCTCGATATCTCCCCGCCCACCGCGGACGCAGGAATGGATCTTGTGATCGACCAGAGAATGACGGTGGTGTTCAATGGTAGTGGGAGTACTGAGGATGTCGATTATTTCTGGAATTTCACCCATAATGGCGTTATGCAGTATTTATTTGGTGTTTCACCGAAATTCAAATTCCACACTGCAGGAGTTTATCTGGTGACTTTGAATGTAAGCGATTGGGCCGATAGGTGGAATACGGATACCATGACAGTTACCGTTCTGGATATTGATCCACCGGTTGCCAAGGCCGGGAAAGACCAGGAAATACTTCTGGGTGAATCCTTCGAACTTAATGCTAAGGAAAGCTGGGATCTCGTGGCAATCGTGAACTATTCCTGGAGCTTTCATTACAATGGTACCGATCACATTTTGTATGGTGAAAAAATGACATTCGTGTTCGATGTGATGGGCGTTTATAATATAACATTACAGGTGGTGGATGAAAGTGGGAATATCGGGACGGATCTGTGCAAGGTAACCACCATCGACAATATCAAACCACTGGTAGATGCCGGATTTGATATTATAATCGATGAAGGTGGAATTGCTTATATGAACGGGAATCGAACCACCGATCATTCCCCAATAGCAAATTATAGCTGGACTTTCACTTATAATGGAAAGGAATATCAGTATTATGGTGTTGAGTTCTCTTTCCAATTCGAAATTCCGGGAGTCTACAACGTCTTTCTTTTTGTCAAAGATATCTGGGGGTATCCAGCTTACGATGAATTGCTAGTTCGAGTTATTGACGTGACTCCCCCAACAGCGGATGCGGGAGAAAATATTACGACCACTGAAGGAAAGACCGTTGTTCTGAACGCAAGCGGGTACGATAATGTTGGAATTGATAACTACAGCTGGTCATTTTATTATAATGAAGGGGAAATAAAATTGTTCGGAAAGGTTGCGGCTTTTATATTTGAGCTTGCAGGGAACTATACCGTCTATTTGGAGATTCGAGATGAGGAAGGCAATTTAGGAAATGACTCTATATGGGTGAATGTTTCCCCTTTACTGGCAGATGACTATTCCGATGATGATCTTGATGATGACAATGACGATGAAAGCACTAAGGGTTCCAACAAATATATGATAATGATCGGTTTGGGTATTCTCGTGTTGCTTGTAGTAATATATTTGGTCATATCGATATCGAAGAGACCTAAAGGATCACATTCATCCTTGTCAAAAGGTAATACTGAGAATGAAATAGTTGATGAGATCGATGACGAGGAGGAAGTTGCGGGGGATGTTGAGGATGAGGGCGTGCAGGGCACAGATGAGAAAGGTGTGAAGGAGACTGAGGAGGAAAGTGTGAAGGAGACGGATGAGGGCGTGCAGGACATAGATGAGAAATGTGTGAAGGAGACGGAGGAGAAAGGTGTGAAGGAAACCGATGTGGAAGGTGTGAAGGATGATGGGAAGGATATTGTGTTGACTCCCCTGTAAGAAAAAAAGCAGTGGGAATCCGGTGATCATCACTTTAAAAATATCAGTCCAATTCGTCTATTGTAAGTCGGTCTATGTCTATTTCACCAATTGCCAATAAAAATTCCCCTGGTGTAATCACAGGCACCGGATAAAGATTTGAATCATCATAAGCGATCCTTGGACATGCGGTGGAGACGATCCCGTCTATCTTCAGACCTGTGAAATATTCAGGCCGGATCTCATCAAGCAGCAGAAGCTCGCACGTGTATCCCTTTTTCCGTCCTTTGCGTACCATTTCCTTTGCCAGCTCAAGCCTGAATTGTCCGGGTCTGGTACAAAGAATAACCGAAAATCTTTTTTTGTCTGAAAGTGAAAGTGCTATAGAAGCTCTCGAGTACAGAAAATCTTTTCCGGTAAGTATCTCTGTTTTTCCGGTGTGAGGATTCAACGCGATAACCTTTTTACCGGTTGATATGGCAATCCCCCGAGGATGGAATTTTCCCGTACCGATAAAAATTGTCACGTTTGCTTCTTCCGTTTTAGCGGCCGCGAAATTGCATCCCAGTACCTGACCCGGAGAGGTGGTCCGTCCCTCCGGTGTGTTGACCAAAGGTATTACCTTCCTTTTTTCCAACTCACCGATGATTTCGGCCACCACATCTAGATATTGGACGGTGCTTGTGATCACTATTTTTTCACTCTCAAGCGAATGATCCTTCACCATTCGAGCCAGCGCATCCTTCACAATGTCGATTTCCACCGGTAGCTTTATCGGTACAAATAGGGTCGGTATGCTTTTTACGAATGTTTCTATGGAATTGTGGCCCATGTGGATGATGTGAGTTACACCCATTTTTTCGAGGTTAGGGTAGGGTATGTCACAGGCCCCGTAGCTTGGACGCAATAACGTTAAAACCTCACAGTTGAACCTTTTTCGTATCAATCTTAAAAATAATAAATGGTCCCGGATAATTCCAGAGGGCATCTGCAAGGCAACGAGAGACTGGGAATTGATATTCGTCATCAAGTCCAGTGCTTCATCCAACTGAGAAAGGGCTGCCTCGCTTATGGATATATCCTTCATGGGCCCGACATGTTTGAAATCGGATATTAGATTTCGCACGAAATTTACTTAATGTCGCTTCAGATCGGAAAAAACCAAAAAAAGGAATAATACCGAGTTGCTTCTGGTGGCTAAACTGTAATTATTGGCCGTGATATCATAACAGGAAATATCTTCACTGCTCTAATGAGGAAATTTGGCCCGGGATTGCCTACAAGAAAGCGGAACAGGGTTATCCAGGTGATACTCCTCGGGAAAAAAGATTTTTATTGGAGATTTCTGAATAGTATTTCGGGGAGCAGCGAAAGTAATCTTTGGGCGCTTATTGTAGATATAACGCGTATCCGGGTTAATGATCTGGAGCGATTGATAGCCGATCTTCCACGTTTCACAAGCTACTGCAAAGAGCGAAAAATACCATCCATGATCACCATTTCCATTGAACAGGCCGGTGCGCTCGACCGCAAAAATTGGGGGACCCTGATAAAAGGTTTTGAAGTAAAAGACCTGGTTATGGACTACTGCCGGGAGGGTATTCTACGGTACGACGTAAGTGAACTGCGCGAGCTCGTTTCAAGGGTGAATGACAAGATAACTTGCGGTAAACGCTTGAACCCTCACATGAACACGTATTATTTACACAACAGTTTTATTATGAAGATCCAGGTTGGCGAAAATTCTTTGAAAGCTGAGTCGAATTTGAGTCTCATTGATGAACTGGCTAAATTGAAGGTGGATAAATTCAGGCTCGATAATCATATCGACAGCGTGAACGATAAGGGTTTGAACCGTTTGATTTGCGATTATCTGGTGAAATCGGGAAAGAAATATCTTGATGATCCGGATAAGGTTAAAAGTAATTTTAGGATACGTAAAGAGTCCTTGGAGATCGCACCCGAACACGAAAGGATTAGTAGACATTGAAACAAATATAACGCGAATTTCCGTTTTATCGGACCTTTCTTTTGAACTTTATGGGCAAAAAACACCCCGCGGATTCAAAATTTAAGGATTAAACCTATGATATTTCCACGGGAAAAGTTGGATTCTACAAACAATCTTTAAATAAAAGTTATGGGTTAAATAGCCGAAATTTGCCATATAAAGAGAATGTGGTATATTAAAAAGCGAGGTGAAAAAATGAAAAGAAATATTGTTTTATTAGTAGGATTGTTGTTGATAGGTTCGATTTTAGTATCGGCAGCAAGTTCTGAGGAAAGTAGAGTTGATGATGAGACGCCTTTGGCTGCCACCGAAGTTTTTTTCGGTGATGTGAAGGTTGATGATTTAAATAACACGACCGATGAATCGGACTGGTACAAGATCGATCTGAGAGCTGGCGCGGTTCTAACTCTGAATCTGACCGTCCCAGTATCTGGCGATTTCGATATTTACATGTATGACGATCCTGATTATGAAGATGTTGTCAATAGTAGTGGAGAGGGTCAATTTGAAGAAATTGTCTTTACGATCCACAATCCCGGTTATTACTTCATAGAATGTTTTGCATATGATGGAAACGGCAGTTATACTCTCAAGATCGATGGCGTCAATCCGTCCGATAATGATAATGATATCGGCAATGCGACCGTGATCGCAATAGGACAGACAAAGACTTCTACCATGTCAGTGGGAAGTGTTGATCTGCAGGATTGGTATAAAGTAAACCTTACTGAGGGTGATCATATAACTGTCAATTTGGCCGTGCCGAATTCAGGAGAATATGATCTGGATGTCTATGATCCCGATATGGTTCATATCGATGGAAGTAATAACAGCGAGCTTGGAGAAGATGAGGAAGTTATATTCGTTGCGCAAGAGACAGGCTATCATTTCATCTACTGCAATGCCTCGGAAGGTTCCGGTTCATACACCCTTACGGTGCTTAAAAATATGCCGCCTGTGATATCTTCACAAGTTCCCATGGATGTGAACGTGACTGTAAATGAAGGTGAGACCGTTCTTTTCAACATCTCTGTAGATGATGAGTATGTCGAAGCGTTAACATACGATTGGGAAGTGGATGGAATTTCGGAGTCGAATGAATCCTCCTTTGAAATCCTAACAACTTTCGTACATAAGTACAGTGCAGGGAATTACGCCGTTGAAGTTCTGGTCACCGACGATATTCTTGAGACCGATACGTTTGTTTGGAATCTTACCGTGTTGGATGTAAATCAGATTCCCGTAATAGAAAAATTCATGCCCAACGTTACCAACGTATCCATAAATGAAGGCGATCAACTGACGCTTTCGATAAATGTTACGGACGTGGATGGTACTGTACCTGTTTATCAATGGAATCTTGGGGGTACCGCCATTAACAATGAAACTTCATCGAGTTACATTTTCACCACCGACTATAGTTCAGAAGGGATCTACATTATAAGTGTGAATGTCACGGATGAGAAGGATGACGCTCTCGTGGAATCCATCGTGTGGACCGTCACGGTCGTGAATACTGATCGAGCACCGGAAATCACACCCTTGAGCACCGATACTGTAGCGATCGACGAGGGAAACTGGGTTAATTTCTTTGTGAACGCAACAGATCCCGACGGGGATTTGATCTCTTACAAATGGTTTTTCGACGGGGAGAATGTTAGCGACCAAGAAAGTGAAAATTATAACTACAGTTCCGATTACAATAGTGCTGATGGAAATGTACATGTTGTAATGGTTGAAATAAGCTCAGGCGAGCATGTGATCAATTTTACGTGGAAGCTGACCATAAATAACATAAATCGTCTTCCCGTTATAGATGTAAGCACCATTAAACCAATGGGTGATACGGTACTTACAGACGGGGAAGACATCAATTTCTCCATTGCTGCCGTTGATCCCGATGGTGAGACACTGAGCTATACCTGGACCATAAACGAGACCGGGGCGAAATTCACAAACCAGAGCTTCACCCATAATTTGCCCGCCGGCACCTATGTTGTTCTTATTACTGTTGAGGATGGCAATGGCGGCACCGACAGTTTCACACTTACCCTAAACGTGGCTGAAGCAGCGAGGGAGCCGACAGAGGATGACGCAGAGGATTCGTACCTTTTGTGGATAATCATAGCCATTGTTGTGGTCGTGATAATTGTGATCATTATCGTAGTTGTGGTAAAAATAAGAAGTTGAACCGAAGGTGCAGAAATACGTACGTTGCGGGAAATTGACCCTGCTTAAGGACAATGTCCGGAATCAAAACGGGCATTGTCTTCTTTTATTATTTTCGATCCCTTTTTTATATCATATAGGAAATACAGATGATCAAGTCGATTTTTTGGGCCGCTTTTTTTTCTAAAAAAAGTGTTTTTTCATCGTTTTTCAATCTTATTTTGATACATTTGTATGTTCGTTTCGGACTCTTCTTTTTTTCTATGATCTCCTTGTTTTTCGGAATATCACAGCGTTTTTCGTATTTACGAGCAAGATTTATATAGGGCATCAAGGTATAGAGTTTGCTCAATTTCCGCGAGAAATATGGCGGAGTATAGTAAGAAGAGGTATCGAAATGAACAGAAATTTTGTGTATATTATTGCATTGATTATGATTGCTTCTGCATTATTCGGAATGACTACTGCAGAGATAACAGATAACAATCGGGAAAGGACCCGGGCTAATGATGATGATCCGTGGAATGCAACCACGGTCCAATTTGACGACGTAAAAGTTGATGACATGGACAGTGATACCGATGATTCCGATTGGTTCAAGATCACATTGACAAAACCTGACGTATTAATATTGAATTTAACCGTTCCTGCCAATGCTGATTTTGACATATATCTACTTAATGATACATTTGAGGCGGTTGGTTTTAGCGAAGAAGTGTTATACGGAGGTTATGAGCAAATCATATACACGGTTCCCATTGATGGGCTTTATTACATTTTATGTTCAGCTTGGGATGGAAACGGTCAATATACATTAAAGATAATCGATGGAACACCTCCAGACAATGATAATGATCCCGGAAATGCAACTTCCATAAGCGTGGGTGGATCAAAATCTGAGACACTCTCTCGAGGGAATTATGACTTTGATGATTGGTATGTTATATCGCTTACCAGCGGTCAACGGTTAGAATTTGATCTTGATGTTCCATCATCCGGAGATTTTGATGTATGGCTATATGATGCCCCGCCTAGTTGGCATGCAGCCAGCAGCGCTAAATACGGTCTCGGTGTTGATGAGAAATTCGGATTTGAACCTGAGAATTCCGGTACTTATTATATCAAGATCAATGCTTGGGAGGGCCAGGGGCAATATGTCATCTCTGTAAGTTCTTATCAAAATGACAATAACGATGAACCAAATAATGCTGTTGAACTCTCTCTTCCACTTACGAATGAAATAGATGGACAACTGATCTCAGGTTTGGACGATATGGATTATTATCAGGTCTCTTTGCGAGAAAACGATTTCGTATATCCGATCCTGGAATACGATTCATCTAATGAATTCAATCTCTATATAAACGATTCAGTAAATGATGAGCTCAATATGTCCAATAGCACTTCCGGTCATGAAGAGATAAATTTTACCTGCCAAGAAGAAGGTATATACTACATACTTGTTGAAAGGCAGTACGGAAGCGGCGATTATACTCTTGATGTTGATTTTATTGTTGGAAACCTTCCGCCCCAGATCTCCTCCTATATCCCGTTGGCCGATGATGTGGACTTGAATGAGGGCGAGGACCTCCGCTTCGAGGTAAGCATTGAGGATGAGGATTTGGCCAGCCTGACCTACGAGTGGTCCGTGGATAACGTCAAGGAAACCGGGGCTACGGAAAATTTCTTTGATGTCAATACAAGCTATATCGCTGAATTCTCCGCCGGGCTCTACGAGATCACGGTGGATATTACCGATTCAGGGGACCTGACCGTTTCCCGTACCTGGAACCTTACCGTGATCGATGTGAATCAATTACCTGAGATAGAGATCAAGGAACCGATGGATCGGGAAATAACCATAAACGAGACCGATAGCATCTATTTCGAGATAGAGGTATCGGATATCGACGGACCAACTCCTGGCATTCAATGGTCGCTCGATGGGGAAGAGTTGGATGACGAGGACGACGACAACTATGAATTCGCAACCGACTATCTTACGGCCGGTGTCCATACCATTAGTGTGAATGTCACCGACAGTGTGAATGAAAGTCTTATTAACTCGACATCGTGGACGGTAACGGTTCTCAACAAGGACCGGCACCCCGAACTTGCAAATATGACACCCTCGAGGAAGGCGAGAACAGATGAGTTGACCTCGCTTGAGTTCAGCATCGATGCTAGTGATCCCGATGGCGACACAGTAAGCTACGAGTGGTACCTGGATGGAAAGAAGATAAAGGACGCTGACGAAAATTCCTATACGTACGTCCCTGACTCCGACAGTGCTGATGGGATAACCCATGAGATAATGGTAATGGTATGGGCGGAGAACCTGGAGTCCAACCACACCTGGAAGCTGGATATCGAAAATGTAAACCGGCGGCCAAAAATAGATATTTTGGGCATACTACCAGCTCCTGATGAGGAGTTTACGGAGGGTGATGAGGTTGAATTCTTTATCTATGCCACAGATCCCGACGGTGATGATATCACCTACACATTCAAAATATTGGAGACGAAGAAATCTGAAAGGGAACTTCAAGAAGATTTCATGAACGTGTATCACAAGCTCAATGCCGGGACCTATACAATAAATATCACGGCTGAGGACGACGACGGGGCTATTGACTACTACGAGTTCGTAATAGAGGTGAAGGAGCGACCTGTCACTGATACCGCTGAAACACCGGGTTTCGGGATAGGGATATTACTACTCGCATTGATTTGCTTGATTGGTTTTTATAAGGCTTTTAGCAGAAATTGAACGCCCTGGATCTGACCGAACATCCTAAGCGTATTTATCTGCTGTTAACCGGCGGTACCATACACGGTTGGTCCCCCTGTAATGCCATTCTTTATTGTTTAGGTTGTGCCGCCGGTATATTTCCCTGGCTTGGCGGGGCCTGAGGTGGCATCCTTTGTTGTTGAGGTTGAGCTGTTGTTTGAGGAGCCCCCTGCGTGGGAGGGGCTTGAGGTGGCATCCTTTGTTGTTGAGGCTGAGGGGCCGATTGAGGAGCCCCTATTGTTGTTGTCATAGACGCCGGCTGCTGTTGGGGTGACTGTGCCGCCGGCACAGTTGGTGATCCTTCCGGCGTTTGGTGAGTTTCTGGGACCTTACTAACCGCTGAGGTGCCGTAGAGCTTGGCATAATATTCTTCCGGCGTCGGCTCCCGTTCCTCGATCTTTTCTTCTTTGGCTTTTTCCTCTTCAAGTTCCTTGGCTTTTTTCTTTTTAACAAGCAGTATAATGATGATCCCGGATATTGTAAGAATCACAACGACCGAGATCAGTATAGCGATCAATACCCAGTTACTACCTTCCTTATTTACAGTTCCGGTGCCGGTGGGGAGGGGATCATTATCCTCATCATCTTCGGTATCGTCCTCGCTTGTTGGCTTAACTACTTTGACTGTAAAATTCGTCGTGTTGCTATTTCCGGCCCGGTCGGTCACTGTCAATTTAATATCATATGTACCGTAACTCTGAAATCTGAAGGAAGTGTCACGACCCATTAGGATTTTAGTTTTTCCCTTGTACTGGAATCTCCACTGGTAGCTCACTATCTCTACATTATCCGTGCTATTACTGGCATTCAGGAGAAACAGAGCCTCTTTTTTCGCAGTCTCAGCCAGGTCACCCACGGCCACAGGTGCGATCCCGTCGGTAATATTGACTGTGAATACGATTTCATTCTTGTTTCCATTGGCATCGGTCACCCTCAGCGTTATATTGTAAACTCCTATGTTCATGAACGTGTAACTGACGATTTTTTCCTTCAAAGAGATCGATTGGTCGTCATATATGAACAACCATTCATAACTCACTAAACCGATGTTGTCAGTACTGTTGCTGGCGTTGAAAACCGCGGTTCGGCCCTGGGATAGTGAAATGTTGTCTCCCGCCATTGCCTTGGGCGGGTCAGTATCCTTGACGGTCACAACGAGGGAATCGCTATTCCAATTCTCTCTTGCATCCGATACGTTTAGAGTTATCAAGAACGAACCAGCGTTATGAAACGTGTATTCCAATTCCTGACCGGTAAATTGTAATAGACTTCCGCCATCCGTGAACATCCATTGATACCACGTTATTTCCATATTATCGGTGCTTCCGCTTCCATTAAGCTTCACTGTCTCGTGCTGACCGATGCTTATGTCTTTTCCGGCATTTGCCGTAGGCTTTGTAATATCGTAAATAAGTACAAAGGAGCTGCCCGTTGCCCAATTGCCCGCTGCATCGGAAACGTTAAGGGTGAAGTTGTACTGGCCGGCGTTATCGAATTTGAATTCAGCCATATTTCCCTGGATCTCCTGGGTAACCCCGTCGTAAATAAATGTCCAGGTAAAGGATTCCGTTCCTACATTATCGGTGCATGCGCTCCCGTTGAATTTTACAATATCATGCTGGTATGCATAATAGCCGATACCGGCGTCTACCACCGGTTTTTCCGTATCATTCACGGTTACGGTAACCGTATCATTTGCCCAGTTGCCAGCATTGTCGGTAGCGTTCAGTGTAACAACATAAATGCCTGCCCGGTTGAACTTGTGCAATGGCTCCATACCAGTTAATTTTCTTGGCACGCCATTCTCCAGGAATGTCCACTCGTATCTCTCGAGGCGAAAGTTATCCGTGGACGCGGTTCCATTGAACTGCGCCCTGTCGTGCTGATCGATGAATATATCACTTCCCGCCTCCGCTGCCGGGGCTTCTTCATCCCAGCGGATTATCTTTAACGATTTACGTGTCTCATCGTAATAGGCGATGGTCGGTTTTCCGTTCGGGTCCAGTGACATGGAGGTAAATAGTCCTGTATCCCCTTCACCGTCCAGTGTTTCCAAGTTCCATGCCGCCCCGTCATAATAAGAATATTTCAGCTTGCCGTTGCTCGGAGAATTGCTGTCAGTATCACCGTAATAGCTGATATGAGGTCGATCGTTCTCATCAATGACCAGGGACGAGTAATAACCGTTGTTCCTATCGGGGTCCGCCTTCTCAATTTCCCATTGGGTCCCGGTCCAGGAGGCGTACTTCAGGTACTTGTCAATTCCTCCTACGGCAGAAAAATATGAGATATGGGGATTATCCTGAGAATCTATTGCAAGGGATGTGTAATAATTACCTGCGGTTTTCTGGTCATCCACTGTATCAATGTTCCATGAATTACCGTCCCATCCGCTGTAATGTAGTGTTCCAGAGCTTGTCTTTTGGAAACTGACATGAGGACGGTCTTGGCTGTCAAGTGCCAGTGACGTATATTTTCCCGTCGTGTTTTCCGAGTCCAGTGTTTCAT
>JASLWR010000061.1 GCA_030740765.1 Thermoplasmatota archaeon | reverse complement strand
CTCGTTGACAGACTTTGCTTAGAATTAACGGCACTACGCGCAAAACGCCAGCTCCTTTAGGGGCTGGTAGTTTACTTCTTTTCTTTCTCCAAATGCAATTCCTTTTAGATAATGCCATTAGCGACCCTAATGACGGAAATTTTCTATATAATAGAGAATTCCGTTATGATAATTTAACGATCGCTGACGCTATATTCTCAATAGATGGAAATCTATTAGCTGTCGCAGTCATCGGTTATGGAATATATATTCACGATACACACAACTGGACCATTATAATTTCTTTCCAGACCGAAATTGATGAAAATACATTTATAGAATTTTCTCCAAATAATAATTTGTTAGCTGTTGCATATAAATCTTATACTCATATTTTTAAAACCGCTGATGGAATGAGACTACAAAATCTTACCCGCAATTCTTACCGAATGGGGGATTTTG
Source organism: Thermoplasmatota archaeon (assembly GCA_030740765.1). Lineage (GTDB taxonomy): Archaea > Thermoplasmatota > Penumbrarchaeia > JASLWR01 > JASLWR01 > JASLWR01. Next base: position 19,617 of record JASLWR010000061.1, on the reverse strand, counting down.
CGTTTTCCCCAGACGGGAAATATCTTGTCACTGGAGCATATAATTCCCCAATATGTTTATGGCACACTTCAAATTGGACTGGAATAAGTATCAATTTACCCACTGGATATGTCGGTTTTCGTAACCAGATAGAATGGTCAATTAATTCAACGTGGATTTATTATGCATCCAATGATAAGGTTTATATTCAAAATGTCAATACGAATAATTTTATTGAAACATGGGACCATTTAGGATCTCAAATGAAAATTTCAAATGATGGACAGAAAATTGCATTCTCTAATGATAGTGATACAATAATAATTGTATCGGCTTCCACAGGCCTCCCACAAGTAATCTTAATTAATAATGGCACTTGGAGTCCAAGAGTTATTATGGGATGGACGTTGGACGATAATACATTATTTACATCATGTGAAGGTCCCGATAATAACAGAGATGGATTTGAATACTGGGCGATAGGAGCTTGGGATTTGACTTCAGGAAATTTATCATTAAAAAATGTTCGTGAAGGTACATATTCTCCGTCGATAAGTACGTTTGCCTGTTTCTCTTTCCTTTATAATAGCATGTGGAAAACACTTACAATTTACGAAAACCACGGAGATGAAGATGGAATACCTGATCGATACGATGCATTTCCATATGACCCTGCCGCGAGTAATGACTCGGATAATGATGGCTCCCCTGATAAATGGAACCCTGGGATGAATGAGAAAGATTCAACAACCGGGCTCTATCTGGATGCATGGCCAACGGATCCCGCTGCGTCATTGGATTCCGATGGAGATGGTTATCCCGATAGGTGGACTGGTGGGATGGGAGCAAACGATTCTACTTCGGGTCTGACAAGACTAGATGGTATCCCATTTGACCCGGCAGCTAGTTTGGATACGGATGGGGATGGATGGCCTGATGAATGGAACGAAGGATGTACTGAATTAAATTCCAGTACCGGGTTGAAACTTGACGAATATCCTTCCGATCCTACCCAGTGGATTGATTCGGACGGAGATGGATTTGGGGATAATTACACTGGAAACCTACCGGATAGATTTCTCTCTGATCCCTCCGCTTCCAAGGACACCGATATGGACGGATATCCCGATTGGTGGAATGAGGGGAAGTCTGCGCTCGATTCTAACACGAATCTCAAATTGGATGACTTTCCATTCAATTCCACTCAATGGAACGATACCGACAGCGACGGATGGGGAGATAACTACGGAAATACATCCTGGAGTACCAACCGAAAGGTAGGGGAATATGTTCCAAACGCCTACAAACCGGATAGATTTCCGCTGGACAATACTCAATGGAATGACACTGATGGTGATGAATATGGCGACAACATAAGCGGGAACAATCCTGACCGGTTCCCTAATGATAAATGGGATTGGAATGATACTGATCTGGATGGAATAGGAGATAACTCCGATTATGATATCGACGGCGATAGATGGAATAACACAATAGAGACCGAGGTGGGAACTGACCCCTTTGACATTAACTCTTTCCCCGGAGACATCGATAACGATGGTATTCCGGATCAACTTGACAAGGATATCGATGGAGATGGATGGAATAACTCTATCGAGGCTGAGGTCGGGACGGATAGTCGTAATAATTCATCATATCCCGGCGACTTCGATGAAGACGGGATTCCCGACCTTCTCGATGAGGACATTGATAATGATGGATACTTGAACGAGAATGATTCACATCCATTTGATCCAGAAAAATATCAAGACATCACCGACCAGAATGGAACCACGGCGGGAAATAACACTGATTGGAACCATACTCAGTGGCCTCCCGATGAAGAAAAACCACCAGGTGTTACGAAAAATCCAGAAGATGGAACTGATGATGCCATGGACCAAGACGACGAACAGAAGAGTCATATATGGGTTTGGACAATCGGTTTTATCGTCATTTTAATCATTCTTGGTGCGATAGGGGGATTGTATTTATTCACAAGAAAGAGGGGCAATGCTATTGAGAAGAAAGAAGTAGAAGCAGATGACTCGATGAACACGAAGAAGGAAATCTAAAGAGAATTGGATATTCAACACCCACGTGTCACAAACTGCGCTCGGTGTGGGACAAATGCCCCACCCCGATGCTCGGACCTAGCGTTCTCGCATTTCTCGGCGATTTACAGCTCCCGACCTGACGGTCTCCGCTCCATATTCCTCACTACGCTCGGAACTTCGTAAATCGCCAGGACGTTATGGCAAAATATGATAAATGACCTTGAGAGTAAAAATCATCATTCACTATTGAAAGATTGTTCGACTTTTGTTCTCGAAATTATAAATAATAACATGGTTAATATATATGCCAAGGTGTGGATGGAAAAAGATGATTCAGAAATATCGGACATTGATAATATTCCTTCTTGTCACTTCACTGTTATTTTCGGCACCACCCTTCACTGCGAAAAGTACGATAATACTGCTTAATCGAAGTGATCCGCTCCCTTTTTCAGTCGTTGTAAATGCCACGGGAACAGGAGATTATGAGAATATACAAGAAGGAATTGATAACATTCGTGAAGGTGGAACGGTCTTTATGGAGGAAGGGAGAGGTGGATGATACTGTTGTTGTGGGATATCCTGGGAATGTACTGAAACTTAAAATGAAATCATGGACGGGTAGGTTGGAGGGATAAGGTTTTCAAATATGAAAACTGGGAAGGGATACTTGGCTAAAATTTGATCGTTTGTCAATAATGGACGTATTGTGTGTGTTACACTCCAAATTGTACAGATAAATTTATCAACATAGAAGATGCTGTTGAATCGATGGAAAAAAAGGAAACAGTGTATCTGGAATCCTCCGTTATCAGCTATTTCACAGCAAGAGCAAGTAGAGATGTGGTCGTCCTTGCTCATCAACAAATCACAATGGACTGGTGGGAAACTTCCCAAAACCGCTACGAATTTTATATCTCCGAGATAGTCAAGGAAGAAGTATCCCGTGGAGATCCATGTGCTTCATCTCTCAGAATGACTTTCATAGATAAAATCCCCCATTTAAAACTTTCAGTGGAAATTGAAACGATTGCTGAAATGTATATAAATGAACTTAACATTCCAAAAGATTCCATTCGAGATGCCCTTCATATTGCTATTGCATGTTTTCATAAAGTAGATTATCTTGTGACATGGAATTGTACCCACATCGCAAATGCCCATACCATTAAAAAGTTATATCGATTAAATCAGGAACATGGCTTGTATACACCAGTTATATGTACCCCTGAAGAATTAATAGAGGTAGTTTAACATGACTGATGATCCGATAATCAATGAAGTTAGAAAAGCAGGTAAGGAGATTGCTGAGGAGGCCGATTTCGACATTCATCGATTATGCGAAATCCTAAGGAAAAGAGAGAAGTTATCCGGTGTAGTGGTGGTAGATCGTATTAACAAGTAAGCTAGACTATAACGGAGATAAAATAGTATTTTGACCAAGCATACGAAAAGAAATAATTCTCCCATCCATAACTCTGCGCTTCTCTTGTAAAGTCACTACTTGACAAGTTTGGTGAGCCAGGATGGGTCACCTTCACTTGAAAAGCCGAGACACACTGGCTCGGATTGAAAGTGTGACACGTCCGCAGGCTTACTAGCCGATACTCGGGACCTTTCCTCTGGGAACGTCCCTGTCTCGTCCAACTGTCTGTTGGCCGAGGGCGCAGCAATGCCTGAAAGGTGTTGCGTAACCTGACCGCACACTCGCGGGCAGGGATAGGAACATCTATGATGTTTCAAGACGAAGTGTGCGCCAACAGGTGTGTCTTTACGGGGGGACTATCGCCCCAGCCAATGCTCGATGCTAACGCACATGCATAACTAACTCATTCCCGCTTTTCGATATTACGGTCTCAGCCCAAATTGCGACCCAGCCGACCTTAATGATTCAGAAATTCTGCAACAAAATCTTAAATTACCGACCATCACATGTCCTGGGCTGGAAGACTGCAGGAAGGACATTCTTCAACGCGGGTGATGCAGGACTTGTGATATTTCCTGCCGCATCCGCACTCGTATAGCATGGAGGGTTTCTTTATAACTCCCAGGCAGATCTTGCATCGTGATATCTTTCCGGGCACGATCACCGGCGCCCCTTTTCTATCTTCCCCTCCTGTCGGCCCGTGCTTCGGTTTATTGCTCTTGTGGGCCACCGGACCCACGTCTATCCAAAGGCCGTCCCTGGTCTCGTGCTCGTTCCCGTCCACGGCACTCTTGTAGGTCATCTCCACATCCACCGGTACCGAACCGCCGCCATCGAAGCGAACTGCGATTTCCACCTCCTTTTCCTCCTTTGCGTTCAAGTGTGATATGGGCTTCAGCCGTCTTACGACCACCGGTCCGATGAGTTCCACCTTGATGCCCGTGGCGTGAGCCTTTCCCGTGTTCTTTAGGATCACCTTTGCCCTGTTCCACACGTTCTCCTTCAACTCCATGTCCGCAAATCTAAGCGTGATCAGGGGATAGCTGTTCTTCTTGCTCTGATCGAGGTTTCGCAGAGCAGTCGCGATAAGGTTGAAGGCCTCCACGAAGTTCCCCTGGTCCACCGCATCTTTCGCTAGATCCCTTTCTTCTTTCTCCTCATTAACATAAATGGTCTTTTCGCTGCTCTCTATGGTGCTGTCGAGCCTGTTCAACCTTTCTTCCACCATTGGTTCCAGTATCTTCCGGAGGTTCTTCTCGGTATCAACGGCCAGTTCGTGTGCTTTTTCCATCTCCCCGTCTTTCTGCAATTCCCGTGCTCTCTCGATGTCCTTTCCAATATCAGTGAGATTATCATCCTTTTCTTTCATCTGCTCGAATCCGTTCTCCATAGCGTTCAGAAGATTGTTCAGGTCGAATTCGGTCTTGCTCTTATCGGCCATGGCCTCGCTCTTAGCTGCCAGTTCCATCACTTGCTTGAAGTTTCGTTCCTTCATCAGTATCCCGGCGGTGTTGAATACCTCCGCAGCGCTTTTGATGTTCACCCCGGCGTTCTTGTATTCAAGTATATTGATTTTTTGTCCGAGCCTCTTCTCTCTGGTGAGCGGTTACATCATTTAATCGGTTAGTTCCTCGATACATCTGTCCGAGAGCTTTCTCATTTCACTTATCTCTCCGGAATTCAGATGTTCTTTGGCCTGTTTTAAAAGCTCTTTTGCCTGAGCGATCCCCACTCCCAATTCGTTTGCCTTTTTGAGCATCTCTTTGGCTTCCTCGAACCGTCCGGATGCTTCCTTGTATTCCTTTCGCAGGACATCAAGTTCGTTTTTACATTTTTCTATGTTTTCTCCCGCAGCAATGTGATCTCTTGATTGGAGTTTCAATTCGGCATCCTCAAGTAATTCCTTCACCTCTGAGAGATCCATGAATGATGGCGCGGATTCAATAGCCTCCCGAACCGCCTTGATCTCTTCAGATATTTTCTTATCATCTCCGGCATCCACCCTTTCGTCCTCTTCTTGTTCCTCATCTTTCTCCCTCTCATCTGGGATCTGATCCGGGATATTGTCGGATTCTTCAGGTGCATCCGGATATTCATTTTCCTCGGCCCCATCGAAATCAAATAGTTCCTCGGCTTCTTCATCGGGGGTAGGTTCGGGAGTCTCAACAGGATCCGGCGGGTATTCTGATTCCCCCTCTCCAAAATCGAAATATTCTACACTTTCCTCATCTTCCGGAGAAATTGCCGATCTCTCTTCGGGTTCATCGTCGTAATCGTTTCCCCCGGCTCCGTCGAAATCGAAGAGTTCCTCGGCCTCTTCTTCAGTGCTAGGTTCCGGGCTCTCCTCTGGTTTTGCAGGTTTTTTTCTTTCCTCGACTTCATCGAAGTCGAATATTTCCTCGTTTTCTTCATTATATTCCGGTTCTCTAGGCTTATGGACCTCTTCGGGCTCAATTGGCGTTTTCTTATCTTCCTCAACCCAGAAATCGAACAATTCATCACTTTCTTCCTCTGGTAGAATTGTTTTTTTGGCCTCCTTTTTCTCAGCCGACTTCTCTTCGACAGCAACCGAAAGATCAAAGAACTCATCTTTCTCTTCCTCAATGGCCCCGGAGCCACCCCCTTCCTCCATCATATCCGGTGGAGGAGGTGGAAGGTCCATACCGGGATCATCCCCCGAACTCACTTGTTTTTCCGACTCTTCATCCCAGGACATATCATTGTCGTCATCCTGCATTATTTCAGGTTCTTCCACGCTCTCTTCCTCTTCCGGTTCCTCCTTAATGTCGGACAACTTTTCGTATTCACGTTCTATCTGTTCCAGAGATCTTTTGTGGAAATAGGAGCACCTTCTCATATCGTCGGAGGCAAGGGAATCCACGGCCTTCTTGTAGGTCCGCAGGGCCCTTTGATATTTCCCCCCTTTTTCCTTTACCAATTCGATCTTCTCTTTCGCCTCGTCGAGTAGCGCCGTTATCTGCTTAACTTCTTCTTCTTTGGACATTATGTGGAACCTCCTAAGAAACGGAGGGGGTAAATATTCAGTATCATCCGGGCTTGCGACCGATATTTACGAAAGAAGTATCGTGAACATCTGTCGGGGTAACGTAGACATGCCCTCATTAGGGGATAGAGGGCACATATATCTTTATTTATTACCTTTTTTTCTATCAATTTTTTAATCAAAATAATATGAATTGTCCTGTAAAATTGTGGCTATAAGTATGTTTCATAATGAAAATATATAGGTACCACTGTATTCTATCTCTTTTTAGATCCATATATGACAGTTGCAAAGGTTATGGCTGTCAGAATGACGAAAGGACCGGGTCCGGGAATGGATTTGTCTTCCACAACCTTCTCCTCCTGAGAAGCAGCCCCCACTTTTAGGGATCGGGCCTGTGATGAGACCACATTGGCCCCGGCATCCATGGCAGTGATGTTATAGAACAGTGTGACGCCGTCCCTGAATCTACCCAGATTTGCATAATATTCAGTCCCCGATCTTTTCATTTGAGCAGAGGAAGAAGTGCTGTTGGTGAACCAGTAGTTGACTCTCGCATTGTATATCTTGTAGTGGGAGCGGATGACTGAAAAAACCTTCACATCGGAGGATTGGAACGGCTCTTTGGGCTCCACCCTTATATGGCTGATGGTGAGTGATTCGTCAGGCTCAGGCTCATCTTCAGGATTTACGCCATTATCGTCATCATCCTCTATTTCTTCGGTCTTTTTCTCCTTAACAAGCTCAATGATTAGATCGTAGGTACCATGATCCGTCAGGTTATTGCCGGCATGGGCGGTCACTTCTACTCCTGCCCCATATGTATCAAGTGGAGCATAAGGTGGGATGTCGAACCGGATCCTCACAGTTTCATAGCCCCCCTCTGCAATGGTAATTTCTTCAGTGGGGATATTTATTTGCCATCCCTTATCTTCTAATCCTTCGTAATCGCTAATGTTAATATCAACTTGGGTCGGGCAATTCCCGTCATTTTTGATCCCAAGATCATATACAAGCGACTCGTCCCTGGTTCCCTCCTGGTATGGCTCTTCACTGGATAATGATATCATAGTGTATGGCTTGATCGTTATGATCCCCTGAACGGGAGCTATCCTGTAAGTCATTCCACCTGGCTTGGTTTGAACTGTTCCTCCCACTATCAATTCTTCCGATATCGAGGCGGAAGTGTAGTTAGGGACCCTGACAATCACCTCAAAATTTGTTGGACCGGAATCCTCCGCCGTGAAACTCATGGTAGTGGGTGAGATCGACGTAGGCCAAACGGCATCTGCATCCAAAGTAACAATTATAATCTGTACATTCGACCCCGGTCCGATCATTTGAGCCTCCACCTTGCCGGTGAATTTCACGATCCCGTCTTCTCCCGGGCCAACTTTTGCCTCCTGCTCGGTTTGATCGAGGGAAATGGTGGCAGTGGGTTGGGCCGCTCGCGCACCTTCCGAAAAAACCCCAATTGACATCAATGGTAATAATATAACAAGTATAATGATACATCTGACATGATGATATCTCAACCTCCTTATGTGATTATGGATATTCGTGCTATAAAAACTCTTCCACGATTTTGTAACAGGGTTTGAGGATATTAAAAAAATCTTTAATGTCGTGTACCCGGCTAATAAAGAACAGAAACTTCAAACATTGACAATATCCACTTGCGGGCGTTTTCTACATCCGCAGGAATCCTCTTCGGAACTCGTGAACGGGTACCTTCACTGTTTCCTCGGACACTATCGTATCCATCGGATAAGCCCCACCGTTTGGTGGGGGCGGAGAAGAGGAAGCAGATTCCTGCTTTGTCTCGATGGAAACTTGTTTCCGAGAGACGCAGCGGAGCGTTAGGTCCGCAAGCGCCGAGGATGAAACCCACAGATTCATCTGTGGGTGATTCATCACCCTAAATTTTTCCTTTTTTGCTTTGGAAGGCATCCATTGACAGATTAAATTTTTGGAATTTTTCAAAGTTTGTACGGTGGTTGCGTTTATAAGAAATACTCGCAACTATCAATATCAACGCGCTTATGGGATTGGGCGAACGCCGAAAGACGTCTATTACCCTGCGCAAAATGCGCAGGGGAGAGTAATAATCCCGGTAGCAGGTGCTCATCTCACTAAGCATTTCCGCCCATGATAGGTGATTGTATTTTGCAACCGGGAAGGTCAATGTGTAGTATTTCCAATCTTCAGGGAAGGAGTTGGCTGCAATGCGGCCCTTCGATTCCATTTTTCCCCACAAACGTGTCCCTGGGAACGGCGTCAAAAACAACAAATTGAGGATATCTACGTTATAACGATTGGCAGCATCCGCGATCTGCTGCCCAATACCTTCCCTATCTACGTCCAACCCCATGATAAATGAGCCAGCCACCATAATGCCGTGGCCCCGTATCCGCTCTACGGAAGCCTTGAAATCGCGGTTCTTTTGGATGTTGAACTTCTTGTGTACTTCAATTAATCCTTCCACCGTCACCGACTCAAAACCAATGAAGACGCCAAGGCAACCCGCTTTTGCAGCCAGACTAAGTAGTTCCTCGTCATCGGCAATGTTAATAGTCACCTGGCAAATCCACTTTTTTCTGAGATCGGCCTTAATCATCGCTCGGAACATTTCCTTGGCCCGGGCGATGTGGTCTTTACGGGTGCCGATCAGGTTGTCATCAACGATAAGGACATACTCCTCTCGAATTCTTTTGAACTCAGTTATTACTTTCTCAATGGAACGGTGCCTGTATCGCCTCCCATTGAATGCACTGACGCTACAGAAGTTACAGCTGAGCGGACATCCACGGGTGGTCTGGATTGAACCGAAATGATAGCCCGTAGATAAAAGGTCATGACGAGCCACTGGGACCTTGTCCATTTCCTGGTTCATACCGGTGTAAATCCGCTTTAAATCGCCCTGCCGTACGTCTTCTAAAACCTGGACCCAGACACTCTCAGCTTCGCCCGTGACCACGGCATCCACCCACTTCGAAGCTTCCTCCAGGCACATGGTAGCATGGATGCCGCCCATCACCACGGGCGCACCTCGGCCTTGGAACACACCTGCCACTTCGTAAGCCCGCTCAGCCTGGGATGTGAAAGCTGTAATTCCCACTAAATCCGGGCGGGGCATGGCCATGTAGTCGGGAATACCAAGGTTTTCATCAATCACCGTTATCTCCCATTCGGGTGGAGTTAGACCTGCCACCACTAAAAGGCCCAGTGGCTTCCAGATGCGGTACTGATTCCAGCGGTTCCCTTTGACATTGGTAACACTTACAATAGAATTGCGTGGGTTTATCAGATATAGCCGCATATGTTATCCCCAACTGTGCTCCTTTCCCATTCAAAGTCCAGTTCTGTCCTCCAATTCGTCCACCATGTCCGTTTTTTCCCAGGTGAAATCCTCATCATCTCTCCCGAAGTGACCATAAGCCGCCGTCGCACTGTAAATAGGTCTAAGAAGGTCCAGATGTTTTATTATCTCGCCGGGCTTGAGCGGGAAAATGTCCTTGACCAATCTTTCGATCTTTGCCACGGGAATTTTGTTAGTTCCCATTGTATCTACAAAAAGGGATACCGGTTTTGCAACTCCTATTACATACCCCATCTGGATCTCGCATTTATCTGCTAACCCGGAGGCCACAATATTCTTGGCTATGTAACGCGCCATATATGACGCCGAGCGGTCCACCTTGCTGGGATCCTTCCCGGAAAAACAGCCGCCACCATGTCGTCCCATACCCCCGTAAGTGTCCACAATTATCTTTCTTCCGGTCATTCCGCAGTCTGCAAATGGGCCTCCAGCCACGAAGAGGCCGGTTTCATTAATATAAGTTTTCGTTTTCTTGTCCCTTAGATCTTCGGGTATTACCGAATCAATTACATACTCTTTGATATCTTCCCTTAACTTTTCCCCGATATAACCCTTGGATTTGTCGAAAGGATCGTGCTGCGATGCGACGATCACCGAGTCTACCCTGGCCGGCTTCTTGTTCCGGTATTCAATGCAGACCTGGCTCTTTCCATCGGGTCTAAGATAATCGAGTTCTTTGCGTTTTCTTGCTTCGGCAAGCCTTTTACATATCTTGTGAGCGTAGTGAATGGGCATGGGCATCAGGGTATCGGTCTCATTTGTGGCAAATCCGAACATTATACCCTGGTCTCCCGCACCCTGCTCTTTGTGTCTTCCCTTGCCCTCGGTAACGCCGATCGATATATCCTTGGACTGCGGGTCCAGGGACGTGAGAACTGCGCAGGACTCGAAATCGAATCGCATGGTGGGATCACAATAGCCGATTTCCTCGATGGTTTTTCGGACTATTTCGGGATAATTTACAATAATCGAGGTGGTAATCTCACCTGCGATAAGGACCATGCCGGTATTCACCAGGGTTTCGCAAGCGACCCTGCAGTTCTTGTCTTTAGCAATTATCGAGTCCAGCACGGCATCGGATATCTTGTCGGCCATCTTGTCGGGATGCCCCTCGGTCACCGATTCCGAACTGAACAAATATCTATCTGGATTCATCCAATTTCACCTCTTTCATCTATTTATGGTAAGGTTATGAAATAAACTTATTTTTATTTTTACCCCGTGATTCTCCTATCTCGATTTAACTTCTCCTATTATTTTTTCGGCCAGCACTTTTCCTATTCCGCGGGTAGCAATCAATTGTTCGTAGGATGCCTTGGCGAGTTCTTTTCTATCGGTAAAGCCTGCATTATACAGCGCCCTCCCTCTCACACGCCCGACGTCTCTTATGGAAACAAGCTCGGAAAGTTCTTCCTTTATACCTTGTTTCATTCTCATGAGCATTTTTTCAAGGGGATCCACCCGTGAGATTGAAAAAAGCTTTGCCAGTTCCTTCATGGAATAAAGAAGCCATCCTCCCAATTCTACACGGCTTCTTATGTCTCCGGGACCCACATTGTATTTTTTCGTTATTTCATCCTCGCACATCTCTTCCATCCAATCGTCCAATAGAGAGGCGGTCTTGATCTCAGACAGGAAGAACTCTAATTCATAGGGGTCCGCCGGTGCTTCTACGAGAAAATCATCTTTTCTATTATTATAAAGTTCGGTAAATGTCAAGCTTTCCGCTCTCCGAAGATACAGGGGATTCATATCTGGGCACGTACAGAGAATATGGAGTACACCTAGGGCGGAGATTTTCCGATGAGGATCGCTCTCCAGGACCATCAATGCGTTCCTGAGGTTTAAAGCGGACATGGGGTCAACGTAAAGACGGGAGGTGCGAAGCCCGAACTCGGTGGGATAGAAGCGTATGGCCCCGGTTTCAATTCCATTGCACACTGATTCAGTGAGAGAGAGGGCATTTTCGAACATTGGCGGTTCATTCCAGCCGTCTTTGAAACTCCCCGAAAAGACGTTTGGTGCTTTGCACTCGTACAAGCTCAATTTTTCTGATTTAAAGTCACCATTCTCATCCATGTATTTCAGGAACCCGCTCACGAGCAGGAAATCTATGGTGCTTGATATCTGTTCTTTCAGGAAATACTTGTCGGATTGGTGTGCATAGAGGGTTGAATCTATGAACTTCTCAAGTGAGTCGAGCCCAGTCACGAAACCCGCGGCAATAGATGCAAGAATATGAACTCTCAAGGCACCTTCAACCCCCAGCTTCGATTGGATCGACTCGCCTTCACCTATTAAATAACGTTCAACGATTTCCCGGACCTTGTTGCGAGATGAGGCGATGATGAATGCTTCCCCTTCTGTGTCATAGCCCGGTCTCCCTGCCCGGCCGCACATCTGCTTTATTTCAAGGACCGAAATGGGTGCCATACCCCGTCTCCCCTCGTAACGATAAATGTCCCTTACGATCACCCTCCTGGCCGGTAGATTAACACCTGCGGCGAGAGTGGGTGTGGCGGCGATGATCTTTATATAGCCAAGGCGAAATCCCTTTTCGATTATCTTTCGCATGGGGTCGGTTAAACCTGCGTGATGAAAGGAAGAACCCTTCTCGAGCAATCCTGCAAGTTCCCTGGCGATATCGGTGGTCTCCCTTTCGGCTTTAAGCACTTGCTCCGAAAGCTCTTTCAGTTTATCTTTTTCGGCGGTGGTCCGGCTCTTTTCCGTGAGGACCGACATTTTTCGGGCGAGAGAAACTGCCCTGCTGCGGGCATTAACAAATGCAAGGCATTGGTGGCCCTTCTCGAGGTTGTCTCGTATTATGGATTCTTCTCCCTTTTTTGCGTTGGGGAAACCGCTTTCTTCCCTTGTTATTTCACCATCCTGGTTAGCATGGTACTGATCTCCACCTTGGAACACGTACGATCTTAACTCAACGGGTCTCCAATCGCTTTTCAAATGCACGGCTTCAAGCCAATCGGCGATCTCCTCTGAATTCGGGACCGTGGCGGATAGAGCAATGATCTGGATATTTTGCGGAAGTGACTTGAATCTGGCCAGGATCACTTCCATTGTAGGCCCCCTTTTTGCGTCTTGAATCAGGTGGACCTCGTCGGCAACCACCACATTGATGTCTCGAAGCCATTTTACCCTGTGCCGCAGGAGCGAGTCGGCTTTCTCGGCCGTGGCCACTATTATATCGCAGCGGGCCAATTTCTCCGGAGCGGAGTCGTAATCTCCAACCGAGACACCCACCTTTATTCCTACAGACCCAAATCTTTTAAGCTCATCTATCTTTTCCCATGCCAACGCTCTCAAGGGGACTATGTATAGAGCTTTTCCACCTCTCAACACCCCTCGTAAAACACCCACATAGGCTACAAGGGACTTCCCCGCCGCAGTTGGAACTGCCATAAGCAAGTTTTTACCTTCTTCAACATGCGGGATCGCCTCAGCTTGAGGTGAATAAAGCGATTTTATTCCCATTTCAGAAATAATGTTCAATATTTCTTGGGGCAGATCTATATCATCGACGAGCATAATTATCTTTCCAGATGCCGGAGCTAATCAATATATGTTTGGGATGCTGTTTTAATAAAATATCACAAGAAAAAAATCTGATTGAACTTAATGAAATATAAGAATGGGCCGAAGAATGGCCAATATTCCGTTATGCTTGTCTATCCGCAGGAATCCCCTTTGGAGGAGAAGGGGAAGCAGATTTCTGCTTTGTTCCGATGGAAACTTGTTTCCGGAAGACGCCCGTTTCACTCTGAACAATCTGAGATTGTTCTGATTCTGCCCGCAAGTGTGCGGTCAGGCTCCGTTGCATTAATGCAACTGCGTCCTCGGCCAACTGACGCGTTGGCCGAGACAGGAACATTCTAGAAGGGAATGTTCCGAGTATCGGCAAGTATGCCTGCTGACGCAGCGGAGCGTTAGGTCCGCAAGCGCCGAGGATGCTCATTTCATTCCGCAACACCTATGGCGTTGCTGCATCCACTGATTTATCTGTGGCTGATTCATTTGAGAGTTCCACGCTTTCCACACTTGGGACATTCAAGCTGGTAAGGCCGCTTCTTTGTTTTGATCGTTATCTTGGTTTTACATCGCGGGCAAGGGATATCCATTGGTTTATCCGATTTTTTCTGCTCCTTTCTGGGAGGTCTTTTACGCTCTTTCTTCGGAGCTGCCCCCGGTGGAGGGGTTTTCAAGGTTCCTTTCTTTCCGCACTTTGGACACTCTATCTTGATGGGTCTCTTCCTGGAGGTGACCTTGATCTTGGAACCACACCTAACACAAGGTATCGTCATCGCTTCTCCTTTTTCTTTCTCCTCGCCAATAAGTTCGAAATCGAAGTCAGATGCCTCTCTCGCCGGTTTTTCCCGCCCTTTTTTCCTCGCAGGTCTCTCCTTCTCCTTTCCGATGGAAGGCCTGGATGCGATCTCATCTACCTCGTCCCCGAAGTCTCTTCCGCTCCTGTCGTATATCTCTGAAAATAGTCCTTGCGATACTTCGGTCAGCTCCTCCACGGATTTTTTGATTCCGGAGAGGTCTCTTCCGCCCAGAGATCTCTTGACCTTCTTAATGGCGATCTTCGTATCCCTTATTTTCTGCTTGTCGAGTTTTTCGGAAAGTTCCTCAATGGCTTTTTCCGTTGCATATACGAGAGCATCCGCCTGGTTCCGGAGTTCGGCGTGTTCCTTCATCTTCTTGTCCCGCTTCCTGTACTTCTTCGCCTCGTCTACCATTCCATCCACGTCGTTCTCGGACAGAGACGAAGACGCAGTTATGGTGATCTTCTGTTCCTTGCCGGTACCAAGGTCCTTTGCTGAAACATTGACGATTCCATTGGCATCGATATCGAAGGTCACTTCGATCTGGGGAACGCCCCTGGGGGCTGGCGGTATACCTATGAGATGGAACCTTCCCAAGGTCTTGTTATCCTTGGCCATCTCCCTCTCACCCTGAATGACATGTACTTCAACCGAGGGCTGGCTGTCCACGGCAGTGGAGAATATCTGGCTCTTTCTGGTCGGTATGGTGGTATTCCTGAGGATTAGTTTTGTTCCAACACCGCCAAGGGTCTCCACACCGAGAGAAAGCGGCGTCACATCAAGTAGAAGAACATCCTTCACCTCGCCAGTTAGAATACCTGCCTGTATTGCTGCACCCACCGCAACGCATTCGTCGGGGTTGATCCCCTTGGTGGGTTGTTTGTTTAGTAATTTTTTGATAACGTTCTGGACTGCTGGGATCCTTGTTGAACCGCCAACCAATAAGACCTTTCCTATATCCTTTCCCTTCAGCTTCGAATCCCTCATGGCTCTTTTGGTGGGTCCCACTGTCTTCTGTACGAGATCGGATGTAATATCGTCGAACTTTGCTCTAGTTAGGTTAACGTCAAGATGCTTGGGCCCTGACTCGTCCGCCGTGATGTAGGGAAGATTGATGTTGGTGGTAAGCCTTCCCGAAAGCTCGATCTTTGCCTTTTCGGCGGCTTCCTTCAATCTCTGCATCGCCGATTTGTCGTCGTTGATGTTCAGGTGATGTTCCTTGTCGAATTCCTTCATGAGATAATCCATTATCTTCTGGTCAAAATCGTCGCCACCAAGGAGGTTGTTACCGCTGGTTGCCTTTACTTCAAAGACACCTTCGCCAAGTTCGAGGATCGAAATATCGAATGTTCCCCCACCCAGGTCGAAAACCAGGACCGTCTGGTCTTCTTCCTTATCGATACCATAGGCCAATGCCGCGGCCGTGGGCTCGTTTATTATCCTAAGCACTTGCAAACCTGCAATCTTGCCCGCATCTCTCGTAGCCTTTCTCTGACTATCCTCGAAATATGCTGGAACGGTGATGACGACTTTTTTAATTTTCTCACCGAGATATTCTTCGGCATCGTGCCTAAGTTTGGATACTATCATGGATGATATTTCTTCCGGCGCGTACTTTTTATCGCCGATCTTTACCCTGTGCCGGGTGCCCATTTTCCTTTTGATGGAAGCTATTGTTCGTTCCGGATTCGTGATGGCCTGCCTCTTCGCAAGTTGACCCACCAGACGTTCCCCTTCTTTCGTAAATGCCACCACCGAAGGCGTGGTGCGTGAACCTTCAGCATTTGGGATTACGACTGCTTCTCCACCTTCCATGACCGCTACGCACGAGTTTGTAGTGCCAAGATCTATTCCGATCGCTTTTACCATTCGATTTCCTCCTTATTATATGAACCAGGGGAACATATATTTGTCAAAATGTCAATCATATTATATGTGTTAGATTTCTTATATTCTTTTAAAGGGATTATATTTGACTTTACTCTAAATTACCCAAACCTTATATAAATTTGTTTATCTAATTCCCTTGCATGGTCGTTTCTCGTCATTGATTCATGAGCCAGTGTACTTCCTGTATCATTCATATCAAACGATTTTTTAGGAATTTCTCGGTTAAATCAAGCAGGGTCATATTTGCAGACCCTATATGGGCAGGTCTTCCATGTACTGCTTTTTTATCTCAGCCTTCAGCTCTTCTTCCAGCCGATTTCTTCTCTCATAATACTCTTCCTTTGTTGTGAGACCGTGTTCGATCAGTATTTCCATAAGTGTAAAGGTGTCCAGGGCATCCTGATAGCCTTCCATCATCTCGTCTATCTTTTCATTGGACGGGAACTCGCTGGCCTGCTGGTAATAGGACAATTCACGGTTCGTCTCTTCTACCTTTAGCTCTACTTTCCTCTGTTCCACGTCTTGATTCATGCGATCCTGCACGTTCTTGATACAATCTTTTAACCATGCCATTTTCTTTCCACCTTCTGTTATGGTATTGTCCCAATGGAAATACCTTTTATTTATTAAAATGTTTGGTTTCGATATGCGAATCTACCGTAGACATGACGGCTGTGTTTTCACCGATAAACCATCACTTTTGAATTCGTCTTTAAGACATAACGTACTTGTTCTCAACGCAAAATCTAGCGATAGCGCAGATGGATTTTAATCCAAATGAAAGCAATGGAAGCTTTCGGGAAGTACCCCTGCTGCAGCAGACGAATCTAATTCATCAGCATTTCGATGCAAAGGAGAATGGGTGGGCCAGGGACGCAATGAGCTACGTCGAAATGAAGTAGGGAATCGATGCGGCTACAGCAGCAGAATCCATTAAAGCATGAATGGTTAGAATAAATAATAAAAAGAAAGAAGGCTATCAGACCTCGTTGATAGATTTGATGATGGGCAAACGGATACTGTCATAAATAGGTAAAACGTCGAAATACTACTAAATACTATGGAAATACTTGTATATGGCATTCATTGAATATGTCCGTGGACGATAAGTCTGTAAGGATGGTGGATAAATGAAAACTCGGGTATTGAGGTTTGGAACTTATATTATGACCATGGCCATGTTGTTCTCTGGACTGGTGATGATAAACGAATGGGGAGTTGAAACTGCTTCTGGTGCGAATGCATTCCACAGAGGTGGGACTTCCGGTGATGAAGCATGGCAGGGAGGAGATGTTCATTATGTGGATGATGAATTTAACGTAAGCTCGGGTCATACTCTAACTATCTGGGAGGGCGCGACGGTTCTTATTGATGCCAGTGATGGTAATGGCTCCATAGTGGTGAAAAGCGGGGGCAAACTGGTTATGAACGGGACGGTGAACAATCCCATTATGGTCGATTCAAATCTATCATCTCCGTCTCCCGGGAGCTATCAGGGTATCATTGTGGAAAGCGGGGGGATCGCTTACATCAATCACACGTTGATCGAGAATGCTATCATAGGTGTTGATATTACGGACGGCGACACGGAGCTAAATGATTGCGTGATCAACGAGACATCTGAATGGGGTGTGGAATTTTCAGGTTCGGGCAGTCCTGTCATATTTAATTGCACCATCAATAACACCGGCGATGGAGGTAATAACGAGGGTGCGATCAAGATATCATCCAATGGAAATGTAATTGGGTGTGAGATATTCAACGCGACGTCCACCGGAATCTACATATCCGGAGGTCAAGCTGTTATACGGGATACTCGAATTCACAATACCACCGGTAATGGGATCCGATTTCATGTGGGTTCCACCCCTACCATTATAAATTGCAATGTTTCCAATACGTGGAAGGAAAATATATACATTACCGGAAGTACCCGATCCATCATCATCGACAACTCCACCGTGGGGAACTGGACGAATCCCGGGGCGGGTGACACGATCGATATGAATACTGATGCAACCCATATCATAAATCTGACTCTTCTGAATTGTTCTTTTAAAAATGATACTTTCAATGTAGGTAATTACGGAAATCTTTCGATAAACTATTTTGTCAAAACCACAGTGGTGACCAGCAATAATGACGGCATACCCGGGGCCACGGTTAAAATGTTAAACAAGACGGCTCAGGAGAGGTTTACAAGGACCACGGGGGCGCAGGGAGTGGCCTGGGTACAGGGCATTCATTTTACATATAACGGCAGCTACTGGTTTGACCGGGATTATA
The DNA here is from genome assembly GCA_030740765.1 of Thermoplasmatota archaeon. GTDB lineage: Archaea > Thermoplasmatota > Penumbrarchaeia > JASLWR01 > JASLWR01 > JASLWR01. The sequence continues at coordinate 1,256 of JASLWR010000061.1, read as the reverse complement.
CCATCAATGTGACCCACGTGGACTATGATTCAGCCGAGCAGGGGATTAGTGTAGATCAATTCAATGCTCCCACAATCTCACTTACTGACCCCCTATCGCCGGTTCTTTCGAGAGTATCACCTCCCATGGGTGTGAATTACATCGGCGGAGAATCCTTTACCTTCAAAGAGAATATGTCCGACAATGGAAGCGGTGTGAATGATACCACCGTGGAGTTCTGGTACCAGTTCGAAGACTATGACGACTGGTATGTCGCTCTATACGGGCAGAGCGGGAATGATAGCGCGCCCACAAGAGTAAATGCAGGTAACTGGTCCAAAACCGGCATTACTTACGAGATAATTATGAATCTAACAGGTTATCCTTTGGAGAAAAAGATAAACTTTACGTGGAGAGCTGCGGATTATGATGGGAATTACCAGATGGACCCAGGCCCTGATCTCAATACAAATTACTCGGTCATATATGATAACCAGTCTCCATCCTTTGTAATAAACAACACTCCGATGATCGCTACTACTGGCGACCCCTTCACGTTCAGCGCCAATTTCACCGATAACGTCAACATCCAGTCGGCTTATGTAAATTATACTTATGGAGATAATGTCCGCTACAATGACTCCATGACGAATGTCGCAGGTGAGATGTGGAATCTAACCGTTACCGTGCAGTCGAATGCCACCGATATTCTGTACTTTTTTTACTTTGTCGATCCTGCAGGGAACAACAATACAACCGCACAGGGTAACGTGACAGTCAACGATAACGATGCACCGCAGGTTCTGGCAAACAATACTCCAAATTACGGGACCACGGGGGACGAATTCATCTTTTCGGCCAATATCACAGACAATGTCTTTCTTACTGATGTCTATGTGAATTACACTTATGACAACATAAGCTATTTCAATGACACCATGGTGAATGAAGCTAATGACGTTTACAACAAGACCATTTCCATAGGTAACAATCTTACTGTTATGTACTATTTTTTCTATCTCAACGACCTATCCAATAATTCCAATATTACTCCCTTGTCCAGAGTGCCTATCAACGACAATGATGAACCGATGTTGCAGGATCTGACTCCACCCTCTGGGAGCACGAATGATAGTTTTATTTTCAATGCATCCGTTCAAGATAATTTGGATTCGGCGGGAGAACTCAATGTCCGGGTTCTTTACTGGTATGGGAATGAAGCGCCTCAAAACGGCACCAATGCGACCCTGACCAATACGCATAATACCTCCTACTTT